>NZ_NHRY01000251.1 GCF_002937115.1 Rhodopila globiformis
GTTGTTCGCAGCGGTCACGCCAACGGACCCCGGACGGCCCGGCAAATGGTCCTTGATCCGCTCCCACTGGTCGTCGCGCAAGGCATGTCGATGCATCGGTCAGCCTCTCCAAAGCTGACTGCCTATGCATCGAAGAACCGGGGCTGCTGGAATCGGGAAGCCGCTTGTTGATCAACGATTCCGCCGCACTGTTGCAGCCCAGACTCACTCGGCTGGCTCCAATTGACGACACGCCCTAGATCAGGCGGATGCGCGAATCCTTTCCGATATCCGACCATTGCGACGGCCGCAGCTTCTTCAATCCTGGCGGGCGCGCCGGAACGCGTGGCCTGCTGCAAGTGTTACGCTGGCGTATGCGCGGCGGTCGAATCACATGGATGCGCCCACCGCCCGATCCGTCGTTCCCGCCGCCGCCGCTGGACGTGCCGCCGGGCCATGCCGCGATCAGCCACATCAATCATGCCAGCTTCCTGATCCGCTTCCCGGGCGTCGTCGTGCTGACTGACCCGATCTTCAGCCAGCGATGCTCGCCGGTATCGTGGGCAGGACCGCAGCGGGCGCGGCCGCCCGGAATCCCGCTCGACGACCTGCCGCGCCCGGACGTCGTCGTGCTGTCGCACAACCATTACGACCACATGGACCTGCCGAGCCTGCGCGAGCTCCGCCGCCGCCATGCGCCGCGCTTCATCACCACGCTGGGCAACGGCCGGGCCCTGGCCAGAGAAGGCATTCAAGCCACGGAACTGGACTGGTGGCAGGATGCCGAACACGGTCCGCTGCGCATCACGGCGACGCCCGCCCGTCATTTTGCCGCGCGCACGCCGTTCGACCGCAATCGCACCCTGTGGGCCGGCTTCATGCTCCGCGCCGGGGGCGGGCAGGTCCTGTTCGCCGGCGACTCCGCCGCCGGGTCGCACTGGGCGGACATCGCCGCGCGACTCGGGCCGCCCGACGTCGCGCTGCTGCCCATCGGCGCCTATGAGCCCCGCTGGTTCATGGCGGCGGCCCACATGAACCCGGCCGAGGCGGTGGAGGCGCACCGGATGCTGCGCGCGCGCCGCTCGATCGGCATGCATTTCGGCACGTTCCAGTTGACCGATGAGGCGATCGACGCGCCGCTGGAGGCGCTGGCCGCGGCGCGGCAGCAGGCCAGGCTGCCACCCGCGATTTTCACCACGCACGGCTTCGGTGAGACCCGCCTGTACGAACTCGGTGCACCCACGCGGATCGATGCAGGCGTCTGGCCACAGGAAGGGCCCGAGCCGAAATAACCGATCCACCGGAGCCGGCGCACAGTCCTCTCCCCGTCATGGTCCGAAGGCGGACCATCCACGCCTCTGCCGATACCGGCATCGCAAGGCGTGAATGGCGGCCCTGCGGCCGCCATGACGATCAGGGGTGGCCGCCGTTTGGCCGTCTTCTTAGTAAACGACGAGCGGCACGGCCGGAAGCACCGGCAGGACGGCACGGGCAAAGGGAACCAAGACGATCGCGACGACGATCAGGCGGCTTGCCATGGTAATCTCCGTTTGTTGCTGACGATCGGAGATTACCTTTCGGTAGTCTGCGCCGATGTGACCCTCGCCACTGAGCAGGCCGTTTGTTTCAGGGGATTTCAGCGCATGTCGCAGCCAATCACCGAGCATGTCGTCCGCACCGCCCGTCACACGGGCTTCCACCTCGCCTGCGGCCCGGCGGACGGAACGCCACTGATCTTCGTGCATGGCTGGCCGGAGCTTTCGGCCAGTTGGCGGCACCAGCTTCCGGCGTTCGCGGCGCTTGGCTTCCGCTGCATCGCGCCGGACATGCGCGGCTACGGCCGATCCAGTGTCTACCCGCGGCACGAGGACTACGCGCTGGAGCACAGCGTGCGGGACATGATCGACCTGCTCGACGCGCTCGGCCGCGACAAGGCGGTCTGGATCGGCCATGACTGGGGCAGCCCCGTCGTCTGGAACCTGGCCAGCCATCACCCCGACCGCTGCCTGGGGATCGTCAATCTTTGCGTGCCATACCTGCCGGACGGCTTCGCGCCGGCGACCATAGTGCCGCTGGTGGACCGCCGCATCTATCCCGAGAGCGCGTTTCCCGCCGGCCAGTGGGAGTACCAGCTGTTCTACGAGGAGAATTTCAACGCCGCCCGCGCGGGGTTCGAGGCGAGCGTGGCCGATACCGTGAAGGCGCTGTTCCGCAAGGGCAACCCGGCCGGGAAGGGGCAGCCGTCGCGCACTGCGCTGGTGCGGCGTGACGGCGGCTGGTTTGGCGGCAGCGGCCGTGCTCCGGCGGTGCCGCTGGATACCGGCGTGCTGACCGAGCGGGATCTCAGCCTGTATGTCTCGGCACTCGAGCGCAACGGGTTCTTCGGGCCGGATTCCTGGTACATGAACGCCGCCCGCAACATGGCGTATGCCCGCACGGCGCCCGATCGCCTGGCACTGCCGGTGCTGTTCCTGCACGGCGCCTATGACTACACCTGCGAGACCATCGACTCGCGGCTGGCCGAGCCGATGCGGCGCTGCTGTGCGGACCTGACCGAGGTGGTGGTGCCGTCGGGCCACTGGATGGCGCAGGAACAGCCGATGGCGGTCAACGCGGCGCTGGCGCGGTTCCTCGCGGTGAAGCTGCCCGGGGCGTGGACGCAGCCATAGAGCGCTGTCCGGCCGGCCGCCTTGCGCGACAAGGCCGGTCTCGTCGCCGACGCAACATGCTCCGCAGCGTCTCTATCCAGCGTGACGCCTTCCGCCTCGCACCACGCGCGCAGGGCCTGCCGGGTCGCCGCTTCCTCGAAGTCATACCATGCCTGCAGCATCGATCTTCGATCCAGGAAGTCCTTGAACCGCCGGTAGCCGCCCTTGCGGTCGAAGAATGAATACACCTTTTCGGCATCCGCCTCGGACATGTGGCTGTCGGCGAATGCGAACACCAGCCGCTTTCCCAGGTTGAGGTCGTACTTGTTGGGCAGCGGCGGGATGTCGCCGTTCTCCTCGATCTCCGTTTCGGTTTCGTCGCCGATGTCGCGGTCAGCGGAAATCCAGCGGACCTCCCCGGTGCCGAGGTCGATGAAGCTGCGGATTTCATCAGGATAGCCAGCGTTTCCCGCCTCGAAGCCAAGCAGCAGGTCAGCGAACCTGACCGACGGTCTTTTGGTGTCCTCGCTCATGCATCCGATCTCCTGCCGGTAGGTTGCCACAGATTACGCCAAACAGCGGAAGCGCCGAAACAGGGTAGGCAGCGTCGTCGCGCCTGTGAAAAAATGGCGCCGCGGCGGCGTCCGCGACCAACCTTGGAGACCAGATGACCAACCAGGACTTCGACATCGCCGTCATCGGCGCGGGCATGGCCGGCGCCACCGCCGCCGCCTTCCTCGCCGCGGAGAAGCGCGTCGCCCTGATCGAGGCGGAGGAGGTCGCCGGCTACCACACCACCGGCCGCTCCGCCGCGATGTGGATCCAGAACTATGGTCCGGCCGACGTGCGCGAACTCACCCGGCTGTCGCGGGCCTTCTACGAGTCGCCGCCGGCCGGCTTCTCCGACGTGCCGCTGATCCGCCACCGCGCGGTGCTGACGATGGCGACCCCGGCGCAGCGCGGCGATCTCGACGGCGCCATCGCCGAGGGCCTCGGCATCCGGCGCATCAGCGTCGCCGAGGCCGAGGCGCTGGTGCCGGCGCTGCGGCCCGGCTACCTCGGCGGCGCGGCGCTGGAGGAGGACGCCTACGACCTGGACGTCGCCGCCATCCACCAAGGATTCCTGCGCCTGCACCGCGCCAATGGCGGCACGCTGGCGCTGCGCAGCCGCGCCGGGCGCATCGGCAACCACGCCGGCCGGTGGGAGATCGAGACCACCACCGGCGCCACCTTCCGCGCCCCCGTGGTGGTCAACGCCGCCGGCGCCTGGGGCGACGAGGTGGCGCGGATCGCCGGCGTCGTGCCGCTCGGCCTGGAGCCGCGCCGGCGCACCGCGGCGATCATCGACCCCGCGCCGCACGTTGTCGCCGACTGGCCGATTGTTATCGACGTGAACGAGGGCTGGTATGTCCGGCCGGAGGCGCGCACGCGGCTGCTGGTCTCGCCCGCCGACGCGACTCCGACCCACGCGCATGACGTCCAGCCGGAGGAGTACGACGTCGCCCTGGGCATCGACCGCATGCAGCAGGCGCTGGATATCCCGGTGCGGCGGATCGAGCACAGTTGGGCCGGGTTGCGCACCTTCACGCCGGACGGCAGCCTGGCGTTCGGCTGGGACCCGCGGGCTTCCGGGTTCTTCTGGTGCGTCGGCCAGGGCGGCTACGGCATCCAGACCGCGCCCGCTGCCGGGCGGTTCGTCGCCGATCTCGTGCTGGGGCGCGATCCCGGTGAGTCGGGGGCGCTGGTGCACCGGATCGCGCCCGGGCGGTTCCGGCCATGACCCGCCGGCGGCGCTTGCTTCCAACCCGGTCCCATGCGTTCATCGCCACGAGACTGGATCGGGACTTCCATGCGCCAACGCTTTATCCCGCTTCTGCTGCTGGCTGCCCTGGGCGGATGCACGTCGCTGTTCGGTGACCGGACACGCAGCTACAGCGTCTATTTCCAGCCTTATTCCACCGACCTCGACGCCCATGCGCACCAGACCGTGCTCGACGCGGCGGCCTTCGCGCAGTTGCACCCGCTGCAACCGGTTTTCCTGGTCGGCTATGCGGGGCGGCCCGATCCGTCGAAGGACGTCGATGGACTGTCGGCGCAGCGGGCCGAGGTGGTGAAGCAGGCGCTGGTCAGGAATGGCGTCCGCGCCGGCCGGATCTCGGTGACGGCGAACGGCATCACCGATCCGGAGGGGAAGCCGGAGGTGGCGGTACGGCGGGTGGATATCAACGTGGGACGGTAAGGTATCGGTTCTTCGGCATGATTGCCGCGGCCGAACGCGTTACTTCTACGCCACGACTTGATCGGGGCCGGTACGTATCAGGATCGCAGCATAAGCCGTGGATGGTGGGCCTGCGCCCCATTGGCGTTAAAATAGCGTGGCGGCGGCACGATGCTTGCCATTCCGTCATGGCCCGGCTTGTCCGGGCCACCTGTCGCGGCACAGTGCTGGAATAGGTGGCCCGGACAAGCCGGGCCATGACGAGGAGGCAACAGCCAGCCCTATTTTAACGCCAATGGGGCCTGCGCCCACCATGACGGTGTGGAAACGGCCGTGCCGCCCCTTTCCCTGTCGGCTCTTATACGGTTTCCGGGAAAGATTGTCGGTTTCGTCACTCTTCAGGCCAACGCAGGCCGCACCAGGAGGCGCGGGAAAACGGCCAAAATTTCCCGGGAACCGTGTGACAGGCCGCCACCCGGCCGGACGGTGATGGGTGCCCCGGTATCTTGGCGTCTTGCCGTTGAACGGGAACGATGCCGTCGCACCCGGCGGCGACAGGTGCGCAACACCGGTGGCCAGTGGGGTTGGCTCCACCGATGAAACGCCAAGACGCCAGGTTCATGGCCCTCAGGCCGCCGCCTGCCGCGATCAAGGGCATGATACGGTTCCGGGGTGAAACTGCCGGATCCATCGCTCCTCAAGCCAATGCAGGCCGCGCCAACTGTCGCGGGAAAACGGCCAAAATTTCCCGGGAACCGTATTATTGGGTTCCGGGGTGGTGAGTCCGGGCCAACCACGCGAGGTCGAAAAAAGGGGCGGCCGGGACGGCGTCGCAAGCTTGCAGGCGCGCCGAAGCGCGGCACTGTATCCTCGCCTGGTGGGACGACCGCTGGTCGGCTTGAATAAAGCCATGGCAGGCCGCCAGCCGTGGGCCGCAACCCAGTCGCGATTACGTGAGGCCGTGCCTTGACCGCTGGCAGGGCAGGATCGTTCAATCCCACGATGATAAGCAACCTTCCTGACCGGCTATCGGCTTTGAGTACCGAGGCGCTGGCTTTCGTCGCGCGCGACAAGGCTGATGCCATGGCGTGCCAATGGCTCGGTGGCACGCTGTCGGCGGCTCAGGCCCCGCAATGGCCAGTCGCACAATCGCTGGCCCTGGAACTGGCGTTAAGCATGCCGTCCCTCATAGGGACAACCGCCTTCGATCGGCTCGCGCGCGCCATGAAGGGGCGGTCCCCGGACGACGTTGCCGCCGCGGCGCTGCTGCGCCGGAGCCGGATCAGGCTGGCGCGCATCTCCCGCCGGGTTTGCGAGGATCTGGCGACCGGCGAAAAGTTCACGTTGCTGCCGACGGCGTTCTCGGATGCGATCGGCGACGGCGTGTCGTTTGGTTTGTTCACGACAATCGACGCCGCGCATATCGTTGCTCCGAGAACCCTGGTGCCGCTGGATGACGCGGCGCTGGCGCTCGCCCGCGGTTTCGTGCGTCCAGGCAATCTCGGCCTTGGCAATGGCGTCCGCTGCGCCGAGGCGATTTACCGCCATATCGTCCGCAACGGCATTGTGCCGCCCGCGACCGCCGGCAGCGGGCGAAAGCCGAAGCTGCCGTTCCGGCCCGACGAGAACAGGCTGGACGCGTTGGCCGCCGCCTGGGCCGGGTTGGGCCGCGATCCCAACGACCGGGAACTTGCTCAGGCCCGTGGCTTCGCCGGCCAGGACGCGCTGATGGAAGTCCTGCTCAATGTCAGCATCGCCCGCAACGCAGGAGCGCCCGAACTGGCGAGCGCCTACACGCGCATCGCCGCCGTCCTGATGGAGACCATGGCGTTGCGCGCGGCTCATGGCTCGGGACGGGGGAACCTCGATGCCGTTGCCGCGGCGATGGACGCCGCCGTCGAGCGCGGCACGTTTCCCCGGGAGGGCCGCACTCTGTTCGATTCGCTGCGGGAGCGGGTAAAATTATCGGCAGCCCGGCCAGCGGAGGACACCGCCGATCTCGATCGGCTGGTGCAGCGCATCCGCGCCCTGCGCGCCAAGACCGTCGAGCAGGGCTGCACGGAGCAGGAAGCCCTGGCGGCGGCGGAGAAGGTCGCGGAACTGCTGGACCGCTACGGACTGAACCTCAGCGAACTCGATCTGCGGAAGCAAAGCTGCGAGGGGATCGGGATCGAAACCGACCGCAAGCGGCGCGGACCGATCGATGACTGCATGGGCACCATCGCCGCGTTCTTTGACTGTCGGGTCTGGGCTGAAACAGCCGAGGACGGGACGCTGCGCTATATCTTCTTCGGCTTGCCGGCTGACGTGCAGGCATCGGTCTACCTGCACGATCTGATTGCGCTGGCCTTCGCGACTGAGACAGCCGCGTTTCAGCGCGGCGACTTCTATCGCTCGGCCGACAGCGGCCATCGCCGATCGGCCACCAACTCGTTCCAGCTTGGTCTGGCGCGGGGGATCAACCAGAAGCTCCAGACGCTGCGGCAGGCCCGGGACGTCGCCAGCGACGGCAGCACGGGACGTGCGCTGGTGCCGGTCAAGGATTCGATGATTGACGACGAGATGGAGCGCCTGGGCTTCACTTTTCACCGGCGGCCAACGGCTCGGCGGCGCGTTCTGCCCACCGCCTACAATGCCGGCAAGGAAGCCGGGGAACGCTTCGAATACCGGCCGGGGATCGAGCAGGATTACTAAGGAGACGGTCAAACCCCTGCCGTCCGGCTCGTGCGGCTGCGAACCACCCCCTCGTCATGGTGGGCGCAGGCCCACCATCCACGCCTTTGCTGATAGCGGCACTGCAAGGCGTGGATGCCGGGCCTTCGCCCGGCATGACGATCGGAAATGGCCGCTCTTTGGCCGTCTCCTTAGTAAGCGAGTCCGACATCTGTCGATCCTCTCTTGTCGTTTCAGCGCGTCCGGTCCGGCCCAGCGTCAGGACATAGATGACCCGTTGACGCCCTGAGATGTTCCAGGAATATACACTTATTTCAAGCTAAAAATTCCTGCCTCCCACGTCACCCCACCTCACAGTGCCTGCGTCCACGCCTGCACCGCCAGGCTCGACCCCGCCACCACGAACCAGGTCACCAGCCCGAGCAGCAGCGGCCGGCTGCCGGCGCCGACGAACGACCGCCAGTTCCCCTGCAACCCCACCGCCGCCAGGGCGACCACCATGACCAGCCGGCCGGCAAGCTGCACCTCCCCGGCATGCGCGCCAACCAGCCCGAGCGTATTCGCCGCCGCCGCCAGCATGAACAGGATGATGAACGTCGGCACCGCCGCCCGCACCCGCTTCAGCAGCGGCTGCGAGGCGCCGCGTCCCTCCCGCGACAGGAACGGCAGCGCCAGCCCGAACCCCAGCACCAGCGGGATGATCAGCGTCGTCCGCGTCAGCTTGACGATGATCGCCGTGGCGCCGGCGGCCTGGCTGAATGCGAACCCCGCCGCCACCACCGCCGAGGTGTCGTTCACCGCGGTGCCCGCCCAGACGCCGAAGCCGCTGTCGCTCAGCCCCAGCAGGTGGCCGAGCGCCGGGAAGGTGAACACCGCCACCATGTTGAAGAAGAACACCACCGTCACCGAGTAGGCGATCGCCTCGGCCCGCGCCCGCACCACCGGCGCCAGCGCCGCGATCGCCGATGCGCCGCAGATCGTCGTGCCGACGCCGATGAGGCAGCGCATGCGCCAGTCGATGCCCAGCGCCTTGCCAAGCCACAGCGAGCAGACCAGCCCGGACGTCATGGTCACCGCCAGCAGCGGCAGCGATCCCAGCCCGGTGCGGGCGATCTCGCCCAGGTCAAGGCTCGCGCCGAGCAGGATGATGCCGCCTTTCAGGCACTGCTTGCCCAGGTCGCCGATGCGCAGCGACTTGTCCGCCGGCAGTGCCGGCAGGGCGTTGGCGATCAGCACGCCGATGGCGATGGCGAACAGCGGCGCGCCAACCAGAGGCACGTGCGATCCGGCCGCCACGGCCAGGGCGGCGATGCCAACGCACAATCCCAGACCCAGGAGGCGGCGGAACCAGGGCCTGGTAAAAACATACGATTGTATCGGCACACTCAGGTTCCGCACGGCCACGCCAGGCTCCTTCCCGGGAAATTGCGGTGATAGTGGGGTATGCGGGAAGGGATGTCACGACGCGCCGCGTCGGCGGAAGATTTTCGCTCGTATCGCGGCGGCGGAAGAATTTCGTTCGCCGCCAGTCACGCTCCCTGGTGACACCAGCCGTTCAACATGTCGTTATTCAGTGAAATAAACCGCCACATTTCTGCGAAAGCGATACTAAGTGGCTCCGGCTTTCTCGCAGTGGTTGTAGGGCGGATTGAACCCGGCGTTTGTCGGAAGGGCAGTACCATTCTCCAGCCGGCCTCACGTCCGAGCGAACGTCCGGCGGTCACGGACCACGGCCCCCGCCTGCACCTGCGTCTGCTCGGGCATATGGCGGTGACCGATGCGAAAGGCCGGTCATTCCTGCCGCGCACGCGCAAGACCCGGGCCATGCTGGCGGTGCTGGCCATGGCCAGTCCAAAGCCGGTGCTGCGCGTCCAGCTCGCCTCGCTGCTCTGGAGCCGGCGGGAGCAGGAGCAGGCGCGGGCGTCGCTGCGGCAAAGCGTGCACGAACTGCAGGATACCCTGGGGCCGGACTGGAGCCCGCTGTTCATCACCGACCGCCACCACCTGTCGCTGCAAGGCGCCGGGCTGGAGGTGGATGCGGCCATCCTGTCGCAGCCCGGCAAGATCACCCCGGCCCTGCTCAGCCGGTTTGAGGACGTGCTGCTGGAGGATCTGACCGGTCTCGATCCGGCCTTCGACAACTGGCTGGCGGAAGCGCGCGCCCGCTTCGTCCGGACCGGGCGCGCCATCGGCGAAGGCATCCTGGCGGCCTGCGAGGACCCGCTGGCGACGATCGACGCCGCGGAACGCCTGCTGGCGATCGATCGCCTGCACGAGGGCGCCTGGCGCGCGATCATGCGCAGCCACGCCGAGCGCGGCGCCCCGGACCGCGCGATCGATTGCTACGACCGCTGCCGCAACGTGCTGGCCGATGCCGGCGACGGGCGCCGCCCCTCGCCGGAAACCGAGGAACTGATCAGCCGCATCCGCGGCCAGGCGCAGTCCGCCATCCAGCCGATAAGCCGACCCGTGCCGGAAGCGGCTGCCCAGCCGGCCGCGCCGCGCCTTCAGCGCCCGGACCAGAACGCTCTGCGCATCCGGGTCGCCGCGCTGCGGACGCTGGGCGACGAATGCAACAACAGCCTTGCCATCGGCCTGGCGGATGAGATCTCGGCCGGCCTGTCCCGGTTCCGCGGGATCTCCTGCCTGCCGGCCCTGGCCTGGCCGGACCCGGCGAACGAGGCGGCTGGCGGCGCGCTGGGCTACCCGTGGGAAAATCCGTCCGCGGACCTGATGCTCGACGGCACCATCCAGCAGGTCGCCGGGCGGATCCGCCTCATCATGCGCCTGCTGGACCTGCGCGCGGGCGGGGCGATCGCCTGGGCCGGCCGCTTCGACCGGGAAATGACCGATCTGCTGGCGCTGCAGGATGAGCTCAGCGCGACGATCGTGGCGCAGATCGATACGCACCTGCTGCGGCATGAAGGGCAGCGGACGACCGCCACGCAGCAGGACGAAATGACGGCGCAGGAACTGCTGCTGCGGGCGTTGCCGGACATCTACCGGCTGGAAAAGAAGAACTTCCTGCAGGCCGGCCGGCTGCTGGAGGCCTCGCTGCAGGCGGATTCCGGCAATTCCGTGACGCATGGCTGGCTGGCCTACTGGAACCTGCTGTATGTCGGCCAGGGCTGGGCACCCGACCCGGCCGCCGCCGTTGCCGAAGCCACGCGGCTGGTGGAACGCGCCGTGACGCTGGATCCCGGCGATTCCAGTGCCCTGACCCTCGCTGGGCACGTGCGCGCCTTCCTGTGCAGGCGCCCCGAGGAGGCGATCGCGCTGCACGAACGCGCCCTGGCCCTGAACCCGAACATGGCAATGGCCTGGTGCTTCTCCGGCTTCGCGCATTCCTACATGGGTGAGCACGACGAGGCGCTGCGCCGGATCAACCAGGCCATCCGCCTGTCGCCGGCGGACCCGCACGTGTTCTTCTTCGACATGGCGCTGGTGATCGTGCACCTGATGCGCGGCGACCACGCCAGCGCGGTCGAGGCCGGACGGCGGGCGATCGAGCTGAACCCGCTGTTTTCCTCCACCTACAAGAGCTACCTCTCTGCCCTGGGCTGGAGCGGCCGCCTGCGCGAAGCCGCTGCCGTGCGCGATCGGCTGCTGGTCCTGGAGCCCGGATTCTCGGTCGAGCAGGCGATGCAGCACGCGCCGTTCATCCGGCCCGAGGATGTCACGCGCTACGTCGAGGGCCTGCGGCTGGCGGGAGTGCCGTAGCGCCCATTCGGCCTGGCCGGACATCGCGGCGCGGCCCCGGGCCGATGCACCTGTCTGCGCGCTACGCGCCGGCGCCTGCGTGCCACGGGCGGAAAGGCTCTGGCCGATCGCAGGGGTGGCCTTCGGCCGCCGGACGTCGCATTGATCCTGCATGAGGCGCACCGCACGGTCGGTATCGATGCGCCACGATCCGCACGGGAAAGAGGGTCTGCGGAATGACGGGATGGAGCGGAGCCGGCGGGTCCGCGCTGCTGGCCGGGTTGATCGCGGCGGTGGCCTGGATGCAGCCGGCGGCGGCGCAGGGCTCGGGCTCGGCGCTGCTGGATGCGATCAAGGCGCGCGGCCAGGTGCTGTGCGGGACAGCGGACACCGTGCCCGGGTTCTCGCTGCCGGACAGCAAGGGCGTGATGAGGGGGCTGGACGCCGATAGCTGCCGCGCGGTGGCGGCCGCGGTGCTGGGCGACGCCGGCAAGGTGAAGTTCGTCGCCACCACGATACAGAACCGCTTCACCGCGTTGCAATCCGGCGAGATCGACCTGCTGGCGCGCGGCACCACCTGGACCCTGGGGCGCGAGGCCAACCTGGGGCTGGAATTCGCCTGGGTGAATTACTACGACGGCACCGGGTTCCTGGTGAAAGCCTCGAGCGGGGTGAAAAGCGCCAGGGCACTGGATGGCGCGACGATCTGCGTGCAGCCCGGCACCAGCACGGAACTGGCGATCAACGACTACTTCCGGGTCAACAGGATGACGTTCACGCCCGTGCTGATCGCCGATGTGGCGGAGATCCGCGGGGCGTTCCTGTCCGACCGGTGCGACGCCTATTCGACGGACGCCTCGGCGCTGGCGACGTTCCGCTTCAGCCAGGGCGACAAGGCGAAGGACCTGGTGCTGCTGCCCGAGATCATCAGCAAGGAGCCGCTGGGCGTGATGGTGCGCAAGGGCGATGACAAATGGTTCGACGTGGTGCGCTGGACGTTCATTGCGATGATCACGGCGGAGGAGAAGGGGATCACCAGCGCCAACGTGGACACATTTCTGAATTCTAACGACCCTGATGTCCGGCGGCTGCTGGGCCTGGAAGGGGACATGGGCAAGGCGCTGGGCCTGGACAACAAATGGGCCTACAACGTCATCAGGCAGGTCGGCAATCTCGGCGAGCTATGGGACCGGAACATTGCGCCGATGGGGGTTTCGCGCGGGATCAACAACATTTGGACGAAGGGCGGCCTGCAGTACGCCCCGCCGATCCGGTAGGCGAGCCGCAGCGTGGCCGGGGTGGCCCGCATGGGCGCTACAGCAAACCGCAGGTCGGTTGAGACAGGACAACGGCGCGCCCTCCTCGTCATGGCCCGGCTCGTCCGGGCCATCTGTCGCGGCACACTTGCTGGAATAGGTGGCCCGGACGAGCCGGGCCATGACGATGAAGACAGGCCGCCTCTGCGTCCCAACTGACCTGCGGTTTGCTGTAAAGTAGCGCGGAATGAGGCAGGCTGCGTCTTCCCGTCATGGCGGGCGTAGGGCCGCCATCCACGCCTTTCTGCGGCATCAACAGCGCAAGGGGTGGATGCGGGTCCTTCGTCCGGCATGACGAAACAGCAACGACCACCGCTGTTTTAACGCCGATGGGGCCTGGGCCGACCATGACGGGGAGCACCGGCCTCGTCCGTTTTCATCCATCTTGGTGCCCGCGGGCGGACTGGGGGACTGCGTTGAATCGCGGTGGCCGGGGCACCGGAGCCGTTGCGAATTCGGCGACTCAGGGCAATGCAGGTCTTTGTTGCAGCACCGCATTTTTCAACGCAGAGATCGCAGAGCGGAGCGCAGAGTACGCAGAGAAGCGATTCCGGCGACGTCTGGTCGTTGTTGCATCAATCGCCGGGCCTTGTTCATCAGAACCGGGAAGCGCATAATCGTTATATCAAAGAACCAATATGTCGTCGCTTCCGATCGGCGGGCAAGCCATTCAACCAGTCATGGCCGTCGCCGCGACGCTGCCGGTGACCCCAGGATCCAGGACAATGAAGGTCTGCTCGGCAGGATCTCCCCACGCCATGAACCCGGCCGCTCAGCACGGGGCGGATGGCGCCTCAACCAGAAGCGCCCGGACACGGTTCGTCAGGGCAGCCAGCGCAAACGGCTTGCGCATCAGCTCCATCCCCGGCGCCAGTTCCCCGGCCTCCAGCGCCCGGCCGGCATAGCCGGTGATCAGGATGACCGGCAGGTCCGGCCATCGCTCGCGCGCGGCATCCGCAAGCTGCCGGCCGTTCAATCCCGGCAGGCCGACGTCGGTCACCAGCAGGTCCAGGTGTTCCCCCGACTGCACGATCTTCAGCCCCGCCGGGCCGTCCCCGGCTTCCAGCACTGCGCAACCCAGCTCGCGCAGCATCCGGACGATCATGTCACGCACATCGGCCTCGTCCTCGACAACCAGCACCGACCCGGTAACTCGGACGTCGCCGGGCACCAAGGGTGCGGACGGCCCCGTTGCGGCCGCCGGCGGAGCGTCAGCCGCCCGGAGGAAGCGCGGCAGATAGATCCGTACCGTCGTCCCGTGCCCTGGCTCGCTCTCCAGCCTGACGAAGCCGCCGGATTGCCGGACAAAGCCGAATACCTGCGACAGGCCAAGCCCGGTGCCGCGTCCCGTTGGCTTGGTGGTGAAGAACGGCTCGAACGCCCGCGCCAGCACGTCCGGGGTCATGCCCGAGCCGGTGTCGGCGACGGCGATCTCGACATAGCCGCCCGGCTTCGCCTCGTCCTGGTCCGCCAGGTCCGCCGCCTCAAGCTGCCGATCGGCCGTGGCGATCGTCAGGGTGCCGCCGTCAGGCATGGCGTCGCGCGCGTTGATCGCCAGGTTCAGCAGCGCGCTCTCCAACTGGTTGGCGTCGCACAGCACCGTCCAGACGCCGTCGCCCAGGCGCAGCTCGGGCTGGATCCCGGGACCCAGCGTGCGCCCGATCAACTCCTCCATGTCGCGCACCAGGCGATCCGGATCGACCGGCCGCGGCTGCAGCGCCTGGCGGCGGGCAAAGGCCAGCATCCGATGCGTCAGGCCGGATGCGCGCTCGATCGCCTTGCGCGCGGTGCCGACGAACCGGGTCACCAGGTCGGTCTTGCCCTGGACGATCGCCGCCTCGATCACGTCCAGGCTGCCGGAAATGCTTTGCAGCATGTTGTTGAAGTCGTGCGCGATGCCGCCGGTCAACTGGCCGACCGCCTCCATTTTCTGGGCATGGTGCAGCCGTTCCTCGCTGGCCCGCAGCGCCGCCTCGGCGTGCTTGCGGGCGGTGACGTCGACCAGGGCCGCAATGATCGACACGCTCTCGCCCTGCCGTTCCAGGCGGGCCGAGACCAGCGTGTCGATCACCGTCCCGTCGCGGCGCTTGAACCGCCGGTCCAGGTCGGTGATTTCACCCCGGGTCATCAGTTGCGTCCAGGCGCTCTCACCCCACAGGTCGAACCCGGGCGCCCAGAAGGCGCTGAGCGGTCGGCCGACGACCTCCTCCTGCCGGTAGCCGAGCAGCGACAGCCAGCTGCGCGACGCGCCGGTCAGGATGCCGTCGCCGTCGCAGGTGTGCATCGGCACCGGCGAGAGCTCGAAGCTGGCGCGATGTCGCGCCTCGCTTTCCTGCAGCGCGATGTTGGCCGCCTGGAGCTGGGCCGCCGACGGCAGCGCCAGCGCCTGCGGCAGCAGCGGCCACAGGACGACGGCGGTGACGATGGAAACCAGCGCCGTCGCCGCCTTGACCACCGCCTGCACGCCATAGGCCGGTATCCACAGCGTCAGCACGTCGAACAGGTGAGTCGTGCCGCACAGCAGGATGAACGTGGCGAACAGCCAGAACACCGGGCGGAACACAAGATCGCGGCGCCGGTGGGCGAAGATCCCCAGGGCCACCGGTATGGTGAAATAGGCGAGGGCGGTCACACCGTCGGAAAACGCATACGCCCAGATCAGCCCCGGCTCCCACAGCAGGCAGAACCCGTGCGGGGTCAGCGACGCGGTGTCGAACAGCCAGCTCAGCATTTTCCCACCCGCCTGTCCAATTATTCTGTTTACGGATCAAATCGACAGTCCCGCGGACAGTGGTGCGGGCTTCACGACTCCCTCTCAACATCTTTTCATGGTTGTCCGTTGCGAAGCAGGCAGGCAGCTCCGCAATTTGTGATGTCGTCATGCGGCAACCCGCGGCCATCGCGGCCGGACAATGGCCTGTCTGTTTCATCCCATCGGCCGGCCAGGCTTCACCCGCCGCGCCGCATCCCTCGTCAGTTCCACCCGCGCGCCAGCTTCCTGACGGCGGTCGAGGCGTTGCGCTTGCCCTCGCCGGCGTAGTCCTCGTGCCACTCCTCGATCCGGGCCGGATCGTAGAGGTAGTTGACCATCAGCGTCGCGCTCTCCTTGGCGCCCTTGTCCGAGGTGTCGCCGGCCATGTTCAGCCGTTCCACCCGCGCGCCGTTCGACAGGTGGAAATGCGCCACCGGGTCCCGCGCCCGGTTGCGGCTGGATTCGACCAGCAGGTAGCGCGCCCCCAGCCGCACCACCACCGGCTCGGCCGCTTTGCGCAGGGCGGGGTCCCGCCACCAGTGGCGTTGGGCGATGATGCTCGCCAGGGCTTCGGCGCCGCTGTCGGCGGCGTAGGCCGATACCAGGCTGGCCGACTCGTCCTCGCTCAGCAGGTCCGGCGGGTTGCTCGCCAGTTGCGTATGCAACCAAAGCCGGAAGCCGGGGATCGGCGACAGCGTCGCGAACGTTTTCAGGTTGCGGAACTCGGCCGAGAGCTCCTCGACCACGCGCTTGATCAGGAAATTGCCGAAGCTGATCCCGGACAATCCCGTCTGGCAGTTGCTGATCGAGTAGAAGATCGCCGTGTCGGCGACCCTGGGATCCAGCATCGGCGCCTTTTCGTCCAGCAGCGCCTGCACGCTGGCGGCCAGTCCCTTGACCAGCGCGACCTCGACGAAGATCAGCGGCTCGCCCGGCATGCGCGGATGGAAGAAGGCATAGCAGCGGCGATCGCAGTCGAGACGGTTCTTGAGGTCGCGCCAGGAGCGGATGGCGTGGACCGCTTCATACGTAACCAGTTTCTCCAGCAGCGCCGCGGGGCTGTTCCAATCGATCCGTTGCAGCTCCAGGAAGCCGATGTCGAACCACGACGCCAGCAGCCCGCGCAGGTCGGAGTCCAGTGCCGCCAGCATTTTGTCGGACGCGCGCAGGGTCAGCAGGTCCGCCCGCAGGTCGACCAGGAACTTGCAGCCGTCGGGGATCGAGGCGAACTGCGTCAGCAGCCGCAGCCGCGGCGGCTCCAGCGCATGGCGCAGCGCCGCCTTGGCCGAGGCACGCTCGGCCGGGTCCCCGGCGGCGGTGACCCGCTGATAGGCTGCAGCGACCGTATCGGGATCGGAATCGAAACTGGCGAGCGTACGCAGGAAATCCTGCCGTCCGGCGTCATCCGCCTCCAGGTAGGTTTCCGCCAGCTTGGCGGCGCGGTTGCGCGCGCTGATCTCGCCGCCGCGTCCGGCGAGGCAGGTGCGCATCTGCGCTTGCAACGATTCGTCCACCTCGCCCGAGACGCTGGCCGCCATGTCGCGCCAGACCCCGGTGATGCGGCGGATGGTGCGGTCCAACAAGCCTGTCGATACGGCTTCGCTCATGCGGGCCCCGCGTCGATTTCAAGCGAAAAGATATAGATGGTATCTTTAACGATGTGGGATCGCAGCGGCCTCGGTAAAGGCACGATTGAGTGCGGGCAGCAAATCTTCAACGACCAGGCCCGGTCCGGCCAGCAGCGCGGCGCGGCCGTGCAGCCAGGCCCCGGCCGCCGCGGCTTCCCAGGCGGCCATGCCCTGCGCCAGCAGCCCGGCGATGATGCCCGCCAGCACGTCGCCGGCGCCGGCGGTGGCCAGCCAGGGCGGGGCGGAGAAATTCACCGCGGCGCGTCCATCCGGTGCGGCAACGATCGTGTCGGCGCCTTTCAGCAGCAGCACCGCCTCGGTGCGCTCCGCCGCCGCGCGCGCCGCCTCTAGCCGAAGCGCTGGCGTACCGAAGACGCGGGCGAACTCGCCGGCGTGCGGCGTCAGCACCGCGGCGCCGCGCAGGGCGTCGGGCTGGCCGGCAAAGGCGGAAAACACGTCGGCGTCACCGACGACGGTGCGGCCCGCCGCAATCAATGCCGGAAACACGACGCGGGCTTCGTCGGCGCCGAGGCCGGGGCCGCACACCCACACCTCGCGCCGCTTGTCCTCCAGCAGCGCGCCGATGTCGGCGGTGTTGACCAGCAGCCCGGGCTCGCCGCTGCGATAAACGTGGGCGGCGCCGCGCGCGGCGATCGTTACCATGCCGGCGCCGGCGCGCCGTGCCGCCTCGGCCGCCAGCCGCGCCGCGCCGGTCATGGCAGCGCCGCCGACGACGGTGACGTGACCGCGGGAATACTTGTGCCCGTCGGGCTGCAGCACGGGCAGCGTCCACAGCGCGGGCAGATTGGCGAAGGTGTTGGGCGCGATGGGGTCCAGCACCGCGTCGGGAATGCCGATGTCCGCCAGTTCGATGCGGCCGCACAGGTCGCGCCCCGGCAGCAGCAGGTGGCCTGGCTTCAGGCGGAAGAACGTCACGGTCATTTCGGTGGCGGATACGCAGCCCATGACCGCCCCGGTCGCGCCGTCCAGCCCGGACGGCACATCCACGGCAACGATCCGGCGGGCCGCCGCCAATGTGTCGGCCACCAGCCCGCTGACGCCGCGGGTCAGGCCGGCGCCAAACACGGCATCGATCACCACGTCGGCCCGTTCCGCCTCCGCCGGGTCGAACTCGGCCATCGGCCCGTGCCAGAGCGTCACCGCGCCCGCCGCATCCGATCCCGCGCGCGGCGGCGCCAGCGCGGCGAGGCGCACCGGCCAGCCCTCCTGCGCCAGCAGCCGCGCCGCGACATAGCCGTCGCCGCCGTTGTTCCCCGGCCCGGCCAGCACCAGCACGCGGCAGGGCCGGATGTACCGCCGGATCGCCCGCGCCACCGCCCGGCCCGCGGCATCCATCAGCGCCGGGCCGGGCGCGCCCATGGCCGCGGCGGCGCGATCCGCCTGTCCCATCTGCGCCGGCGTCAGCAACTCGGTGCGCCCGGCGAGCCGCCGGGCCAGGTCGGGGTCGAACGCCATGCGCAACAATCCTGTCAGAACAATCCCCTCAGGCGGCGTTGGTCAGCCGCTTCATGAAGGCGGAAATCCGGTGCCGGCGCAACTCGCTGCGCGCCTTGCCGTCGGTGGTCATGTAGTTCAACTGCACGCTGTAGCGCGGCCCGACGAAGCGGCGGTGGCCGTGCCAGGTGGTCGGCCCGTTCGGGAACACCAGCAGCGTCCCGTTCACCGGCGGCACCTCGACGGCGAAGTCCTCCAGGTCGTCCGGCCCGCGCAGCAGCCGCAGGCAGCCTTCCTGGCGCGCCCAGGCCTCGGTTTCCGGGTTCAGGTACAGCAGCACCGTCACCCGCTTGGCCAGCGAGTCGCAATGGATCCGGCCGTCCCGCTCTCCGGTCCAGCCGCGCAGCGTCACCATTGTCGGCGCGTCGTGCAGGTCGAGCCCGAACAGTGTTTCGATCGCCTGCCGAAGCTGCGGTCCCTCCATCGCCTGCATCAGCGCCGCCGCGTTCGGCCCCAGCGTCAAAGCGGAGACCGGAAACGACCCGCGCTTGCCCAGCGGCGGCAGATCGGCCTGCACCGCCCGCAGGCTCGCCGGCGGCACGAAATCGGGCACCACGATGTGCGGGAACGGATCGTTGCAGACCGGCGTCGCCAGCAGTCTGGCGTAGTCGAGATTGAGCATCCTCACCTCTGGATCGTCACCTTTGGGCGGAACGGCCGAGCAGCGCCTCGGCCAGGTCGAGCAGGTCGTCCGGCCAGTATGCCTCCGGCCGCGGCCGCTTGCCATGCAGGGCAGGATCGGGGCGGCAGGTCAGCACCGGCAGCAGCCAGCGCACCGGGAACGACGCCCGCCCATCTGCCGCGCCCAGCAAGGCGCCGGCGATGGCGGCGTTGGTGTCGGTGTCGCCGCCGCGGCCGACGGTTTCGACCAGGGCCGGCCCCAGCGCCGTACCGGCGGCGAGGTGGTGGAAGGCGTTCTGCAAGGCGATCAGCACCCAGCCCATCTGGCGCTGGAACTCGGCCGGTCCCACCCCGGAAGCCGCCTCTTGCAGCACCCGCACGACTGGCGCGGCCTCCTCGCCCGCCTGCTGCGCCACGCGCAACGCCGTCGCCATCATCCCCGGCCGATCGGCGCCGGCCAGGGCGGCGGAGATGGCGGCGGTGAAGGCCGCGCAGGCGGCGCGGCAGACCGGATGCGGGTGGGACAGCGCCGAATCCGCATCCGCCGCCGCGGCAGCCTCCTCCGGGCTGGCTGCCCAGACGCCAATCGGCGCGATGCGCATCAGCGAGCCGTTGGCCTGGCTGTCGGGACTCGCCGCCCGGCGCGCCGCATCAGCCTTGCGTGTCCGCGCGCCGGCGGCCGCGCCGAACGCCAGGGCGGTGGTGCCGCCGATATCGAATGGCCCGGAGGCGTACCAATCGCCATAGGCCGTCGCGGCGTTCTCGGGATCGTAACCGCCCGCCCGCACCAGGCTGCGGGCCAGGGCCAGCCCGAGTTCCGAATCATCCGTCGGCTGCCCCGCCAGGGTGCGCCACACCGGACTTTCATCGAGATCGCGCACGCCGTCCGGATAGTTCGCCCGGATGGTGCGGGCATCCTGGAACTCCACCTGGCTGCCCAGGCTGTCGCCGATGACCATGCCGAGCAGGCAGCCGAGGGCGCGGTCAAGCCGATGGTCCTCGGCCGGGCGCGGCCAGGCCAGCGAAACCCGCGGTTCGCGCCTCGGCTCCGTGCTGCCGCGCCAATTCCGCGCCCGCAACGCCGCCACCGCCGCAGGCGCGCCGCCAAAGCAGGCGGAGGGACGGGACTCGCCATGCGTGCCATAGGTGACCGGCGTGCCGTCCTCGGCCAGCAGCACGCCGCCGGCCGCGATCAGCAGTGCGTGACCGGCGGCGATGTCGTGCGCGCTGACCGGCCGCAGCGTCTGGGTGGCGATGCCGTCGCCGACGGCGACCCGGGCGAGGCGGTAGGCGATCGACGGCATCGGCATGAACCGCGCCGGCGCGCAGGCGGTGGCGTTCCATACCGGCCGCTGGGCAGCGCCGTGGTGCAGGAACACAACGTCCTGCGCCGTCAGCGTCCGGCGGCTGAGGTCGATGTCCACCGCCACGCCGTTGCGGGTGATACCACCGCCCTCGGCCCAGGCGATCAGGTCGGGGCCGCGGTCCGGGCTGCTCGGCGCGAACACCACGCCCAGGACGGGGATGCCCTCGCGCAGCATGGCGACCGAGACGGCGCTGCCGCGGCGGCCTTCCAGGAAGGCGCGGGTGCCGTCGTGCGGATCGACGACCCAGCAGTAGCCGTTCGCCTCGGCGGCCAGCACGCCTTCCTCCTCGCCGACGAAGCGGGCCGGGAACAGGGTCGTGAGGTGCTGGCGCAGGAACAGCTCGATCTCGCTGTCGATCGGCGCGGTTTCCCGGCCAGCGGCGCGGGGGCCGTCCGGGCGGCTGAATTCGGCGGCGAGACGGAGGCCCGCCTGTGTCACCAGGTCGATGACCGCGGGCAAAATGGGAAGCAGGGTTGATGGCATCATAGGACTCGAACTCTAGGCGTTTGTGGCATGACACGCTATCTGAACAGTACCCGCCATGACTCACCTCACTATATCCCCCTATGGCCGGCAGAGCGGTCCTCTGCCGGTCTATCATGAGAAAATCAAAGCCGGCGTGCTGGAGCCCGATCCGGCGCAGGCGATGGCGGTCGAGCGCCTGCAGGATCTGTGGGAGCGGCTGCGCGGCTACGATCCCCGGCCGTTCACCGGCGAGAGCGTCAGCTTCCTGACGCGCATCATGCGCCGCCGGCATGCCGAGGAATACGTTCCGACCGGCCTGTACCTCGTCGGCGAGGTCGGGCGTGGGAAATCCATGCTGATGGATATGTTCTTCGCCACCGCCGACGTGCCGCGCAAGCAGCGCATCCATTTCCACCGGTTCATGCAGGACGTGCATGCGCGCGTCCACGCCTGGAAGAAGGCCAATCCGCAGGGTGCCGATCCGATTCAGCCGCTGGCGGACCGGATCAGCGCGGAATCGGCGCTGCTGTGCTTCGATGAGTTCCAGGTCAACGACATTGCCGATGCAATGATCCTCGGCCGCCTGTTCCAGTGCCTGTTCGATCGCGGCGTGGTGGTGGTGACGACGTCCAATATCGTGCCGGATGACCTGTTCAAGGGCCAGCCGGGGCGAGATGCGTTCCTGCCGTTCATCGCGCTGATCAAGCAGCGACTGGACGTCCTGGTGATGGATGGCGGCCGCGATTACCGGCGCGAGCGGCTGCGCGGCCTGCGCACCTGGCTGGTGCCGGCCGACGCGATGTCGCGGCGAAGGCTGGACGAGGCGTTCGAGCAACTGACCGGTAGCGCGGATGCGCAGCCGGTAACGCTGACGGTGATGGGCCGCGACCTTGTGGTGCAGCAGGCGGCCGATGGCGTTGCCCGCTTCGAGTTTGATTTCCTCTGCAACACCGCGCTCGGCGCCGGCGACTACCTGGCGATCGCGACTGCGTTCCATACGGTGATCCTGGACGGCATTCCCCGCCTGTCGCCGGACAATTACGACGCGGCGCGGCGGTTCATCGTGCTGGTCGATACGCTGTATGACCACCGGGTAAAGCTGGTCGCCTCGGCCGACGACACGCCCGATCGGCTCTACCAGCGCGGCAAGAACGCCAAGATGTTCGAGCGCACGGCGTCTCGCCTGGACGAGATGCAGAGCGAGGACTGGCTGGCGCTGGCCCATCAAGAGTGATGACCGTGGGCTTGAAATTGGTGGGCCAATGGCCCAGTCTATAAGGCGCTGGACGGCTGAGGAGATCAGCTTCGACATCGTCTATGACCTGACAGACCACCCGGTGGTCACGCTGCGGGTGCTGACCCCGTCGGTCCGCTGCGCTTCATGGCGGAGCCGGTCATGCAGGGAGCGACGATGCTACTGAAGGGTCTGCACGTGCAGGATCTGAGCCGGAACGCCGTGGGCATGGCCAATCTGGCGCTGATCGCCCGTGTGGTGATGGAAAGGATGGACCTCGATGGACTCGTTGTTGAAGGAGCGGTTCGCTCGACTGGGGCCAACCCGGGCCATCGACCGCGTGGCATCCGGTTTACCCGCCGTCTTCGCGCTGCGCACGACGCTTGACCCGACCCCGCTGAAGACGATCGACGCGACCGAAGCCCTGGCCCGCCGCGGCCTGTCGATGCTGCGCGCCAAGCGTCTGACCGAGGACCTGCTGGAAGGCCACCGGGTGTTCGCCGAACTGCCGGCGGTCGAGGACGAGCGGGCGTTCATCAGCGACATGGCCGCCTGCGGCATTGCCGCCGTGCTGATCAGGCGGGACGTGCCGGTTGACGTGCGGGCGCTGCGCGAGCGCCTGAACCTGACGCGCGAGCAGTTTGCCATCTGCTATGGCCTGGAAGTGGAAACGCTGCGCAACTGGGAAACCGGCAAGCGCGAGCCCGATACCACCGCCCGCAGCTACCTGCGCGCCATCGCCAGCGCGCCGGAAGCGGTTGAGCTGGCTTACGCGATGCCCGCGGACTGATCAGGCGTCACACCGGCAGGCGGTAGTTTGGTGGGACATGCTGACGGCCGTTCACCGCGACCGAAGGTCGCAATGAAATCTTCTCTGCGCGCTCTGCGCTCCGCTCGGCGAACTCTGCGTTGAATCGCGGTGGTTGCAACGCCACCGGCGTCGGGGATTGGGCGACTCACCGGCAACGCCACTCTTTGTTGCGGCACCGCATTTTTGAAACGCAGAGTTCGCCGAGCGGAGCGCAGAGCGCGCAGAGAAGAATACAATCCGATCTGCGGTCGCGATGGCGGAAAATGGGCGAGGTTGGTGCCACCCCGTCATGGTGGGCGAAGGCCTTCCATCCACGCCTTTGGCTGGTATCAGCACCGCAAGGCATGGATGGCGGCACGGAGCCTGTGCCCGGGCTTGTCCCGGGTAGCCGCCATGACGATGAAGACGCGCCGCCGCCTTGTCCGAACACACTTGCGGTTCGCTCCAAATGCGTGGCACGCAATTGATCGTCTCGTTGGTAAGGCCACTTTTCGCACGGCCTTCGGCGTATGGGCACCCTCACGCCGCGCCAAATGCGCCCTGGTGGCGATGGACGCCACATCAACCGGGCCGGGCCTTTACCGATCTGGGTCTTGCCCTCATTTGGATGATGCAGGCTCGTCCTTTTGCTTCACCGCAACCGTCGTGCCGGCGGTCAACGAATCAGCCGGGTTGGCGATAACCTCGTCGCTCGGCCGCAGCCCCGAAACGATCTCCACCGACTCGCCGTAGTCGTGGCCGATCTTGGCCGGGATCAACGCGACTTTGTTGTCGCGCACCACCGCGACCTGCAGCCCCTCCTTACGGAACAGCAGCGCATTCGCCGGCAACGTCACCGACTTGCCGGAGGTCGGAAGCATGAACTGGACATGCACATAGGAGCCGGGCAGCAGCTTCTCGTCTTTGTTCGGAACGTCGACCTCGACCAGCAGGGTATGCGACGCTTGGTCGATCGCGTTGGCGGTGCGGGTCAGCACGCCCTTGAACACCTGCCCCGGATATTCATCCAGCGTCACGTCCGCGACCAGGCCGGGACGCATCGCCGGCGAATAGGTCTCGGGCACCGAAACATAGATACGCAACCAGTTGATGGCGACCAGGTGGAACAGTTCGCGGCCGGACTGGGCGTTGCCGGCGGCGATCAGCGCGCCGACGTCGATGGTCCGTGCGGTGATGATGCCATCGAACGGCGCCTCCACCCGTTCGAACGACTGCATCTTCTCCAGCCGCTCCACGGCGGCCTGACGTGACTGGACCTCGGCCCTGGCGACGCCCAGCGCGCTGACCGCGGCATCGCGATCCGCCACCGAGGCGACAAACGTCTGCACCAGCTTTTCCTTCCGCTGCGCCGTGACGACGGCGAGATCCAGCGCCGCCTTGGCGTTGTTCAGATCGGCCCGGGCTTGGCGCAACTGGTCGTCCACTTCCGGCGTGTCGATCTCCGCCAGCAGGTCGCCGCGCTTCACATGGGCGCCGATATCGACGTACCATTTCTTCAGGTAGCCGTTCGTCCGCGCATAGATCGCGGTGTCGCTGAACGCCTGCATGTTGCCGGGCAGCACCAGCTTCACGTCGGGCGCGCCGGGCTTCGGATGGATCACCTCGACCGTTGGCACTGCGGCCGCGTTCGTGGCGCGCGCCAGCGTCTGCTCATCGACGGCGCGGTCGCGGATGCCGACGAAGATTCCAATGCCCAGCGCCACGAGCAGGCCGGCGCCCACCACCGGGCCGATCCAGCGGGACTTGCGCGCCGGCGCGGGTTCGGGCGCGGGACTTCGTTGGACGACGGGATGATCCAGCTCTTGCAGGTCGTTGGGAGGCATCAACGGAATCTCCAGAGAGTCGTTACTGCGCATGATGCACCAGCGCACGGTCGGCACGGGACTTGGCGGCGGATCGACGGCCGTGCAGCAGCGCGAACAGGGCCGGGACGAAGACCAGCGTGGCGACGGTTGCCAGCATCAGCCCGCCGATGACGGCGCGGCCCAGCGGCGCGTTCTGCTCGCCGCCCTCGCCAAGGCCGAGCGCCATCGGGATCATGCCGATGATCATCGCCAGCGCGGTCATCAGCACCGGCCGGAACCGGGTGAAGCCGGCCTCGATCGCCGCCCGCACCGCGTTGCTGTGCTCGGTCAGCCGTTCCCTTGCAAACGAAACCACAAGGATGGAGTTGGCGGTCGATACGCCCATGCACATGATCGCGCCCATCAGCGCCGGAACGCTGAGCGTGGTGTTGGTGAAGAACAGGCACAGGACGATCCCGCCAAGCGCCGCCGGCAGTCCCATGATGATGATGAACGGATCCAGCCAGGACTGGAAGTTCACGACGATCAGCAGGTAAACCAGCAGAATCGAGAACGCGAGGCCGCTCAGCAGGTTGACATAGGATTTCTGCATCGTCTCAAGCTGGCCGCGGATGGACAGGAACGTGCCGCGCGGCAGCATTTTTTCTGAATCGTGAACAATTTTCTCGACATCCGCCCCGGCGGCGCCCAGGTCGCGGCCCTGCACCGAGGCGTAGATGTCCACGACGCGGCGGATGTTGTAGTGATCGACCGCCGCCATTTCCTCCGACCGCTTGATGGTCGCGTAATCCGCCAGCACGCCGCCCTTCGCCGCGGTGGGCGAGGTGATCGGGATATTCTGCAGATCCTGCAGCGATTGTATCCGGTACTGCGGTGTCTGCGCCGCGAGCGTATAGTTGACGCCGTTGTGCCTGTTCAGGAAGAACATCGGCGCCGTCTGGGAACTGCCGCTGAGCACGGCCAGCAGGCTGTTGGCGACGTCGGCCTCGGTGACCCCGCCTTCCTGCGCCTTGGTGCGGTCGACGTTCACTTCGAAGTTCGGGTAGTCGAAATCCTGCTGGATGTGGGCATCGACGATGCCGGGCACATGGCGGATCTTGTTGAGGATATGGATCGCGACGTTACGGCTGGCCAGGATATCCCGGCCTTCGATCCGGATATCAATCGGCGCCGGCAGGCCGAAGTTCAGCACCTGCGTAACGATGTCGGCCGGCAGGAAATTGAACGTCACGCTGGGGAATTCGTGCGGCAGCACCTGGCGCAGCCGGGCGATGTAACCGTCCGTCGGCCGGTGATCCGGCTTCAGCGTCACCATGATGTCGGCGTCCGACGTGCCGATGACGCCGGAGATCGAATGCGTCAGGTTGATCGTGCTGTAGGGCAGGCCGATGTTGTCGGTGATCGTCTCGATCTGGCCCGCGCCGACCTCGCGGCGGATCGTCGCCTCGACCAGGTCGCAGATGCGCGCGGTCTCCTCGATCCGCAGCCCGGACCTGGCGCGCATGTGCAGCACAAACCGGCCGCTGTCGGTTTCCGGAAAGAAGTTCTGTCCGAGCCAGGGCACCAGCCCGAGCAGGCACAGGACGCCGCCAAGGAAGGCCGGAATGAACACCCGCCGGTGGATCACGAAGTAGGTGAGCAGGCGGTGGTATTTCTGCCGCACGCGCTCGAACCGGCGCTCGAAGCCGCGCTGGAAGCGCACGAACGGATTGCGCGTCGGCGGCTCGCCGTGCGGCTTGGCGCGCAGCAGGTACAGCGCCAGCGTCGGCACCAGCGTGCGCGACAGCACGTAGGAGGCCAGCATGGCGAACACCACGGCTTCCGCCAGCGGCACGAACAGGTAGCGCGCCACGCCGCCCAGCATGAACATCGGCACGAAGACGATGCAGATGCACAGGGTGGAAACCAGCGCCGGCACGGCGATCTGCGCCGCGCCCTCCAGGATCGCGCTGCGCAGGCCGAAACCTTCCTCCAGGTAGCGCTCCATGTTCTCGATCGTGACGGTGGCGTCATCGACCAGGATGCCGACGGCCAGGGCGAGGCCGCCGAGCGTCATGATGTTGATGGTCTGGCCGAGGAATCCCAGGATGATGATCGAGGTGAAGATCGACAGCGGGATCGACACCGCGATCAGCAGGGTGCTGCGCCAGCTGCCGAGGAACAGCAGGATCATCGCCGCGGTCAGGCAGGCGGCGAGGATCGCCTCGCGCACCACGCCGGAGATCGCCGCCTTCACGAAGACCGACTGGTCGGACAGCGGCTGGATCTTCAGCTCCGGCGGCAGGGTCTGCCTGACCCGCGGCAGGACCTTGCGGATGCCTTCGACGACGTTGATGGTCGAGGCATTGCCGGCCTTGAGGATGTTCATCAGCACGCCGCGCCGTCCGTCCGCCCGGGCGATGTTGGTCTGCGGCTGGAATCCATCGGCGACCGAGGCGACGTCGCGCAGATAGATCGTTGCGTTGCCGACGCGCTTGATCGGCAGGTCCCGCAGCTGTTCCAGCGTTTCGGGCGCGGCGTTCAGCCGGATGTCGTATTCGAACTCGGAGATCTTGGCGGTGCCCGTCGGCAGCACGAGGTTCTGTTTTGCCAGCGCGTCGAGCACGTCGTTGGGCGAGAGGTTCTTCTGCTGCAGCAGGGTCGGATCGAGATTGACCACGACCTGCCGCATCTTGCCGCCGTAGGGGTAGGGGATGACGGCGCCGGGCACGGTCACCAGCTGCGGGCGGGCGAAGTTGAGGGCGAGGTCGTTGAGCCGCGATTCCGACAGCGTATCGCTGGACAGGCCAAGCTGCAGGATCGGCACGCTGGAGGCGCTGTAGTTCATCACCAGCGGCGGCTCGGTACCGGGTGGCATGCCGCGCAGGATCGTCTGTGACGCGGCGGTGACCTGGGCGTTGGCGGTGTCGAGGCTGGCGCCCGGCTGCAGGAAGATGCGGACGATCGCGATGCCGGGGTAGGTGGTGGACTCGATGTGCTGGATGTTGTCGACCAGGGTGGTCAGCACCCGTTCGTAAACCGTCGTTATCCGGCCTTCCATTTCCTCCGGGTTCAGGCCGTTGTAGTGCCAGCCCACGGCGATGACCGGGATGTCGATGTTGGGGAAGATGTCGGTCGGGGTGCGCAGGATCGCCAGCGGCGTCATGATCAGGATGAGCAGCGCCAGGACGATGAAGGTGTAGGGCCGATCGAGGGCGAGGCGAACAATCCACATAACGGGCCGTTTCTCTCCGTGGGTTACCGACGCTGGTCCTGGGGCCGAGATGGAACCACCCGGCAACCGGTGTGGCCTTTGATCTTGGTCTAATATTCACAGCAGGAGCTTCCGGAGACAAGTGCCGGGCCGCCGGGCTCGCGAAGTGTAACTCTTTGTTACGGTCCATTTAGATTACAAACGAAATGCTTTCGTCGTGACAAAACCTGCAATGAAGCGCTGTTTTTCCATGTCCGGAACCGCCGGACGGTCGTTGCAAACGGGTCTTCATCGTCATGGCCGGCGAAAGCCTCATTGGCGTTAAAATAGCGGGCGGACGGCGCGATCGTTGCCGTATCGTCATGGTTTGGACAAGCCGCATAGGCGCTAACATAACCGGGAATAGGGCGTGGTCGTCTCCCTATCGTCATGGCCGGGCGTGTCCCGGCCATCTGCGCTTCGACGGTAGGGGGCGGATGGCCGGGACACGCCCGGCCATGACGGGGAGGCAATGGACCTGGCCCTGTCGCTCCATGTTACAGCAGACCGCAGGTTGGTTGAGACACGGCGACGGCGCACCTCACTCGTCATGGCCCGGCTTGTCCGGGCCACCTATTCCAGCACGTGTGCCGCGACAGGTGGCCCGGACAAGCGGGGCCATGACGATGAAGACAGGCCGTCTGCGTCTCAACCAACCTGCGGTCTGCTGTAGCGCCCATGCGGACAAGCCGGGCCATGACGGGGCAGCATGTGCTGGCGGCGATGGCCTGGACAAGCCGGGCCACGACGCGGCAACAGGCAGCCCAATTTAGCGCCAATGCGAGACGACTTGCCAGCGCGGCGCCAACAGAAGCTCGGTGCCGGCGGCTTGCCGCTCCGGCGGTGGAAGATCGGGATATGCATAAATGATGACGGATTGGTAGGCTGCGCCTACTGGTCAGTCAAGACTCCGAACCGGCAGCATTGCGTAGCGGCATGGTTGGTATGCGGCGCCGTTTCCAACGGCGAAGAGCACGGAAAACCCCGCTGATTCCCCCGCCCTCACGCTTGCCCGCCCGAACGTGATGGGCTAGCAAGCGCCCCACCTTCCGGGCAGCCATTCCCGGCCCTCGCCATGCGTGGTGGCCCGGTAGGCTCCGTAACATGTCACCCGGCGCCACTGCCGCGCCTTCGGAAGGACACGCCCCATGGCTCGCAACAAGATCGCGCTCATCGGCGCCGGCAACATCGGCGGCACGCTCGCCCACCTGATTGGCCTGAAGGAACTTGGCGACGTCGTGCTGTTCGACGTGTTCGGCGGCGTCGCGGCCGGCAAGGCGCTCGACATCATGCAGTCCGGCCCGGTTGACGACTTCGACTCCACCATGACCGGCGGCTCGGACTATGCCGCCATCAAGGACGCCGACGTGGTGATCATCACCGCCGGCTTCCCCCGCACCCCTGGCATGTCGCGCGACGACCTCATCGGCAAGAACGCCGGTGTCATCGCCACCGTCGCGGAAGGCATCAAGGCCAATTGCCCGAACGCCTTCGTCATCTGCATCACCAACCCGCTCGATGCGATGGTGTGGGTGCTGCAGCAGAAGTCCGGCCTGCCGGCCAACAAGGTCGTCGGCATGGCCGGCGTGCTCGACAGCGCCCGCTTCCGCCTGTTCCTGGCGCAGGAATTCGGCGTCTCGGTCGAGGACGTCACCGCCTTCGTGCTCGGCGGCCACGGCGACACCATGGTGCCGCTGACCCGCTACTCCACCGTCGCCGGCATCCCGGTCCCCGACCTGATCAAGATGGGCTGGACGACGCAGGAGAAGATCGACGCCATCTGCACCCGCACCGCCAACGGCGGCGGCGAGATCGTCAAGCTGCTGGAACGCGGTAGCGCCTTCTATGCCCCGGCGGCCTCGGCGATCGCCATGGCCGAGGCCTACCTGAAGGACAAGAAGCGCGTGCTGCCCTGCGCCGCCTACCTGACCGGGCAGTACGGCATCAACGACCTCTATGTCGGCGTTCCGGTCGTCATCGGTGCCGGCGGCGTCGAGAAAATCGTTGAAATCGAGCTGAACGCCACCGAAAAGGCCGCATTCGACAAGTCCTGCGGCGCCGTGCGGGAGCTGATCGAAGCCTCGCGCAAGTTAATCGGCTAAGGAAACCAGCTTATGAACATCCACGAGTATCAGGGCAAGGAGCTGCTGAAGCAGTACGGGGTCACCGTCCTGGATGGCCGCGTTGCCTGGACACCGGAAGAAGCCGAGGCAGCAGCCACGAAGCTTTCTGGCCCGGTATACGTGGTCAAGTCGCAGATCCACGCGGGCGGCCGCGGTGCCGGCCGCTTCGCGGACGATCCCAACGGCAAGGGCGGCGTGCGCCTGGCACGCTCGCCCGCCGAGGTCCGCGCCAACGCCGAGGCCATGATCGGCCATACGCTGGTCACCAAGCAGACCGGCCCGGCCGGCAAGGCGGTGCGCCGGCTGTATATCGAGGCCGGCTGCGACATTGCCCGTGAGCTGTACCTGTCGGTCCTGGTGGACCGCGCCACCGGCTTCGTCACCTTCGTCGCCTCCACCGAAGGCGGCATGGAGATCGAGGAAGTCGCCGCGAAGCATCCGGAAAAGATCCTGCGCGCCGCGATCGACCCGGCCTCGGGCATCTCCGGCTTCCACGGCCGCAAGCTGGCCGCCGGCCTCGGGCTGACCGGCAAGCAGGCGTCCTCCTTCGGCAAGTTCGTCGCCGCGATCTACAAGGCGTTCCTGGCGCTGGACTGCGCGATCATCGAGATCAACCCGCTGGTCGTCACCGGCGCCGGCGACGTGGTCGCGCTGGACGCCAAGGTGTCGTTCGACGACAACGCCCTGTTCCGCCATCCGGAACTGGAAAAGCTGCGCGACGAGGGCGAGGAAGACCCGAAGGAACTGGAAGCCGCCAAGTTCGAGCTGAACTACGTGGCGCTGGACGGCAACATCGGCTGCATGGTCAACGGCGCCGGCCTGGCGATGTCCACCATGGATATCATCAAGCTGTACGGCATGGCGCCGGCCAACTTCCTGGACGTCGGCGGCAGCGCGACGAAGGAGCGGGTGACCGCGGCGTTCAAGATCATCTTGTCGGACCCGAACGTCGAAGGCATCCTGGTCAACATCTTCGGCGGGATCATGCGCTGCGACATCATTGCCGAGGGCGTGGTCTCCGCCGCGCGCGACGTGCAGTTGTCGGTGCCGCTGGTGGTGCGTCTGGCCGGCACCAACGTGGAACTGGGGAAAGAGATCCTGGCGAAATCGGGCCTGCCGATTGTTGCGGCCGATAACCTCGCGGATGCGGCCGAGAAGATTGTCAAAGCCGTGCGGGAGGCCGCGTAAATGTCCGTCCTTGTTGACGCCAACACCAAGGTCATCTGCCAGGGCTTCACCGGCGCGCAGGGCACCTACCACTCCGAGCAGGCGATCGCCTACGGCACGAAAATGGTCGGCGGCGTGACCCCGGGGAAGGGCGGCATGACGCACCTGAACCTGCCGGTGTTCGACACGGTGTGGGACGCGCGGGAGAAGACCGGCGCCGACGCCTCGGTGATCTACGTCCCGCCGCCGTTCGCCGCGGACGCGATCCTGGAGGCGATCGACGCGGAAATCCCGCTGATCGTCTGCATCACCGAGGGCATCCCGGTGCTGGACATGGTGAAGGTGAAGCGGGCACTGGCTGGCTCGAAGTCCCGCCTGATCGGGCCGAACTGCCCCGGCGTGATCACCCCCGGCGCCTGCAAGATCGGCATCATGCCGGGCCACATCCATCGCCGCGGCAGTGTCGGCATCGTGTCCCGCTCGGGCACGCTGACCTATGAGGCGGTGGCGCAGACCACGGCGACCGAACTGGGCCAGACCACCTGCGTCGGCATAGGCGGCGACCCGGTGAAGGGCACCGACTTCATCGACGTGCTGGAGATGTTCCTGGCCGATCCCGAGACGAAGCAGATCGTCATGATCGGCGAGATCGGCGGCCAGTCCGAGATCGACGCGGCCGAGTTCCTGGCGAAGAACCCTGTGAAAAAGCCGACCGTCGGCTTCATCGCCGGCGCCACGGCGCCTCCCGGCCGCCGCATGGGGCATGCCGGCGCAGTGATCAGCGGCGGCAAGGATACCGCGGCGGCGAAGATGGAGGCGATGCGCGCCGCCGGCATCCACGTCGCCGACAGCCCCGCGGCGCTGGGCAGCACGATGGTCAAGGTGCTGAAGGGGTAGTTCGCCGGATGGCCGGTATCGGGTCCGGGTGAAGGACCTGACACCGGCATATCCTGCAGGGCTTGGCTTGGCGGCCGGGCCCTGCGTTGCTCATGGATCCCAGCCTCACCGTTGTGTCAGGGGCTTGCCGCCTCCTCCTCCAGGCCAACGCACCCGCTCAGGTCGGCGCCGTGTAGTTTCGCCCCGGCCAGCTTGGCCCCTCGCACCACTGCCTCGCACAGCGACGCCCGGGAGAAATTGGCGTCTCGCAGATCCGCCTGGCTGAGGTCTGCTTTCATCAGGCGTGCCTGAACAAGCTCGGCGCCGGTGAGGCATGCCCCGGTCAACCGCGCCTGGGTCAGGTTGGTCGGCCAGTCCCAGCGCTCACCGATGGGCAGCGGAGCGGCGCGCACCTCCGCCATGATGGCAGACTCGAGGATCGCTCGCTCCAGTTGTGCCCCTTCCAGGACAGCGCCTGTCAGGTTGGCCATGCGCCCATCCACCAGCGACAAGTCTGCCATCGACAGCGACGCGCCGGACAGATTGGTGCCCCGCAGCACGGCACCTCGGAGGACCGCAGCGCCAAGATCCATTCCACGCAGATCGGCCCCCGTGAGATCGACGCCGGTCAGGTCCGCCCGCACGCCCGACCGGCCCTTGCTGTCGATCCACACTGTGTGGCGCCTGATGATGTCGAGGATATCGGCCTTCAGCGGTCGCGGCACGGCGACGTCCTTCAGATCAGCCTGGCTGAGGTCAACGTCATCCAGCAGGACACCCAGCAGGCTGGCCCGCCTGAGCACGGCGGATATCATGATCGCCCGGTTCAGGGTCGCGCCGTCCAGCACGGCGCCTGCCAGGTTGGCACCGGTCAGGTCGGCCCCGTGCAGATTGGCGCCGGTCAGGTCGGCCTTGGCCATGTTGGCATGGGCCAGCGTGGTGTTGCTGAGGTTGGCATCGCGCAGGTCAGCCCGCTTGACCATCGGATTTGCCGCGTTGGCATTGCGCGGGACCGCGCCGCTGGCGGCGGCGCCCTGCATGGGCGTGCCCCTGTCGGGATGGCTGTGCCGCAGATCGCCACTGTTGGCAGCCATCAGCAATCCCTCGCGCAGATCAACGCGCGTCAGGTCGGCGCGGACCAGGATGGCATCGCGCAACGTGATGCCGCGCAAATCGGCACCCTCCAGCCTGGCGCCGGTCAGGTCGGCGCCGGTCAGGTCGGCACCGAACAGGTTGGCCCGGCGCAGGTCGGTTCCCCTCAGGTTGGCCTGCCGCAGGCGGACGCCGCTGAGGTCCGCCTCGACCAGGCAGCGGCCGGAAAGATCCAGCCCGGAGGCGTCCATGAACTTCAGGCAGGCGCGCCGGCCGCCGGGGTTGCGGTTGAAGAACGTCTTGTGCTGGTCGAGGATGGTCCTCAGCTCGACCTCACCGATGCGTCTCGTTTCAGGTCCGCCTGGTCGCGCCATTGCTATGCTCGGCACCCCGATCGCCACTGATTGGCGGTCACCATGACAGTTCCAGGTTAATGATTGATTAACCCACATTTGCCGACCAAACGCCAACTTAGCGTAACGAACGGTCCGAAAACCGGAGAAATCCGCCATTCATCCCGCCGGAATTTTTTGTAGTGCCATAATTTCACGGAACCCTCTTGACGACTCGGC
>NZ_NHRY01000252.1 GCF_002937115.1 Rhodopila globiformis
GACGCACCGTGAAGCGCTTCGCGTTCGGCTGCGCGACGCGGGACGCCTGGATGTTGTGCCGGCCCCTGATGCGCTCGCCCGATTGCGGGTATTCAAGCACTGCGTCCTCCCGGTACATGTCGTGCTCGACATCGAAATCATTTGCGTCCGAGGCGGCCCAGTGGCGATTGAGCGCCTCGCGAATCTCGTCCATTCCGCTACTCCCGTTCCTGACCATGAGCCTGGCCGTATTGTTGCCCTGGAAAATATGCGTCGCCGTACCCGAACGAATACCTGCCGTTCGGCGAACTCTCTGGCAAGTGCAGTGGGGCCCACCTCTTGCTGCATTTTCGATTTCGCACTGACTTTGGAAAGCCAGGCGACTCGCCGGAATGCCCTTTCAGTCGCCGAAGCGGCCGGCGACGCGATGACGGTAAGCCGCCGACGAACGGGAGAGGTTCGGAAACAGGGCCTGCCGGGCGCTCTCATAGGCTTTCCAGTCAGCCAGCTCAGGCAGCGACGGCAGGGTCACCAACTCGCCTTGATCAAGTCCCGCCAGGGCCGCATCGACCAACTCGCCCGCCGGCATCACCAACGCCGCGGGAAGGTGCTCGACCGGCATGCCGGCAATGCCCCAGAAGTCGGTGGCGGTCCGGAGCCTTCGTCCGAACGGCAGGGCGGGACACAGGGCAAGCCGGCGGCAAGTGTTGCAAGTCGCCACGCAGAGGCAGCCTTCCGGCGAGCCAACCTGTGGATTAGCGCGATGCCCCGGGAGACCGCTTGCGCCGGTCGAGCCGCCGCGACACCGTGGCTGCGCCTGGCTGGATAATGTTGTCAGGGCGGTCCATCCCGGCACCGTACCGACGGCCGCGAGCCATGCGTCCGAAGGCCGTCCTCTCGAATGACCCCAAGCGGCCAGCTATTCCGGGTACGTTCGTTTGCAGGACGTTGTCTTGCCTGTCCCTCCCGGGGACACGGCATGGCGCAGCGATACGCGGCCGTCGGACGATCCGCGGGCTCTCGCCGGCAAAGGTTTGGCAAAACGCCGTGTTGCCGGGCGTTCGATCCTGGCGTGCGGCTTCAACAAAACAACGGACGATCCCGGCAGGACGCGCGGGAAATCGCGCCGGGCGTACCCGGCGCGAGCTGGCTCAGCCCTTGGCGTCCGCCTTCGGGGCGAAGGCAATGCACCAGCCATTGGGATTGATCTTTCCCGCCACCAGCTGGCAGGACGACGGCGCAATGAAATTCACGCAGATCGCGCAGTGGTTGCCGTTGTTCGGATGCTGCTGGTACTTGACCTGGTCCTGCGGAAGCTTCTCCTGCGCTTGAGCCTGGGCGCCGACGGCGATCACGCCCCCGACTACAGCCACGCCGCCACGCAGAACCTGGCGGCGGGTCGCCGCATGGTCATTCTGTTTCTCCATTGTAACAAACCCCAGTCTGGAAGGTGACCGTCGGCCAACAACAACACCCCACGGTGGAAACGACTGATGCCGTGAGCTATCCTGCTGGACCAACGCTTGGAACATTTCCAAGTCAAACGCTAATTGACAGTGTGCATCGAATCAAGAGGGATTTTTGTATAAAATGATTAATGATAACGATGACATTTGGCCCGCCCAGGCGAACATTTGTTGTGTTGCAGCAAAAACGGCATGAACTCGTCACAAAATAGCGGAACAAACCGTCCCCTTGCCGTCGTTACGCCCGCGCCGCGTCTCGCCGATCGGCCGCAGCGTCATCCAGGGTCGAGGCGCCGGTGGCCGGCGCAAACCAGGCGACCGCCGTTTCCGGTCAGGGGCCGAGCCTGGATGACCGCGATAACCGATCCACCGGGGTCAGCGCACCGGCTCCTGCACGCCTTGCGGTGCTGATCGCAGCAAAAGGCGTGGATGATGGGCCTGCGCCCACCATGACGGTTGGAGCGTCCGGGGCTGAAGGCTCGAACTCCGGAATCCCGTCGGCGAGGCGGATGCCAGGGGCCATGCCGAACCGTCGTTCAGGCTCGGCTCCTCAGGTCAGCGGAATTCCGGTCAATCGGGAAGTCGCTTCGATATCCGGATCGAGTCCGGCGGCACCGGCCCGGATGGAACCCGCCCGGGACGCCGCTCCGGGTGGCAACATTCGGGCTTATCGTTGGTAAAATCGTTCCGTCAGCATGGCTGGCGGTGTCACAGGCCGCTCGGCCTGCCGTTGCCGTCACGCACTAAAAATCCGGGCGACAGCGCTCCGGCGCGTGGCCTCAGCCCGGCCGGACCACGAAGCGATCCGGCCAGGCCGATAGTCCGTTAGCCCTTCTTGTCTTCCATCGGGGCATAGGCAATGCACCAGCCGTTCGGGCTGATCTTGCCGGCCACGATCTTGCAGGAGCTCGGCGCCTCGAAGTTCACGCAGGTGCTGCACTTGTTCCCGTCCTTCGGCGAGTCCTGGTACTGCACCATCTTCGGGTCGATCTTGTCCTGCGCCTGCGCGGCGCTGACCGCAACCGCACCGCCGACAACCGCCAGACCGGCCCGCAAAACCTGACGGCGGGTCGCGTCGTTGTCATACTTCGTCATTGTTCCAACTCCTTCTCTGCAGTGGTTCCGACTCGAAGCGATAGCGCGGCAGGGCTAAGACCCCGGCCACGCCATCATACTTCCAAACCAAACCTCAAAACTTTACCGCCTGCGATAACAGGCCGCAACAAGCCGACGATCAAGCCGCCCGGCGTAAACTCAGTTCCGACCAGATCGTGCCGAGCGCATCGACGAGGTGGTCGATATCAGCATCCGTGTGCAACGGCGAGGGGGTGATCCGCAACCGTTCCGTTCCGCGCGGCACCGTCGGATAGTTGATCGGCTGCACGTAGATCGAGAATTCCTCCAGCAGCCGGTCGCTGATCCGCTTGCACACCACCGGGTCGCCAACCATCACCGGCACGATATGGCTCGGGTTGTCGGTGTGCGGCACGCCGATGGCGTCCAGCTTGCGGCGCAGGGTGCGGACGCGGTCCTGGTGCCGATCGCGCTCGACCTGGCTTTCCTTCAGGTGCCGGATGCTGGCCACCGCGCCCGCGGCGATCGCCGGCGGCACCGACGTCGTGAAGATGAAGCCCGAGGCAAAGCTGCGGATGAAATCGCACATCGCGGCCGAGCCGGCGATGTAGCCGCCAACGATGCCGAACCCCTTTGCCAGCGTCGCCTCGATGATCGTGATCCGCTGCGACACGCCGTCCCGCTCCGACACGCCGCCGCCGCGCGGGCCATACATGCCGACGGCATGCACCTCATCGAGGAAGGTCATGGCGTTGTACTTGTCGGCCACGTCGCAGACGTCGGACAGGGGGGCGATGTCGCCGTCCATCGAATAGATCGACTCGAGCGCAATCAGCTTCGGCGCCGCGGGATCCAGCTCGCGCAGGATCCGTTCCAGGTCCGCCACGTCGTTGTGCTTGAAGATGCGCTTGTCCGCCCGGCTGTGGCGCACGCCCTCGATCATCGAGGCGTGGTTCAGCTCGTCGGAAATGATCACGCAGCCCGGCAGCTTGGCGCCCAGCGTGCCCAGGGTCGCCCAGTTCGACATGTAGCCGGAGTTGAACAGCAGCGCCGATTCACGCTGGTGCAGATCGGCCAGTTCCCGCTCCAGCATCACGTGGTAGTGGTTGGTGCCGCTGATGTTGCGGGTGCCGCCGGCGCCGGCGCCGCAGCGGTCCAGCGCCTCGTGCATGGCGTCCAGCACCTTGGGGTGCTGCCCCATGCCCAGGTAGTCGTTGGAGCACCACACCGTCACCGGAACCTGCCCACGCTCCCTGTGATGCATGGCGCGTGGGAAGTGTCCGGCCTGGCGCTCCAGGTCGGCGAAGACCCGGTAGTTGCCCGCCCGCCGCAGGCTGTCCAACTCTTTGCGGAAATAGTCCTCGTAGTTCATGTGCGTCCCCCGATCGTTGCTTCCGTCGCTAACGGTAATGGTGCTGAGTGGGAATGCGGCGTTTTGACATTCCCGCCGCGGGAAAACAGGCTCCACTGCCACATCGCGTTCCAGATGCGCGTGGCTGAGATGGGCAGCACGAGGAACCAGTGTTCCAGGATCGCAAGAACCATCATCGTCGCGAGCAAGCTATAGCCAGTGGCGTTGAAGACATTGCTGCCCGACGAAATCGCCTGCTGTGTCAGGCAGACGGCACAGATCGTCGAGGCGGTAACCGAGAAGGGGAAAAGCAAATTCATCGGCGCATGGCGGAAGAAGCCCCGGATGTGAGACAGGTGATCCGGCAGGAAATGCGGATTCAGGTTGCTCACCCCCAGGAACACGTTCAGCCTCGCACTCTGGTGCATCCACCACAGGATCTCGAACGTCCAGGTGCCGAACTGGTTCGGCGCCCTCCAGGTCAACAGGAACACAAGGATCGCTAGCACCAGGATGGCCAGCTCGTGATACAGGCTGGCCATGATGGCGTGGACGAAATGGCCCCACCCGCTGCAGCCGTGGAGGCAATGGTGCTTCCGCGGCCCGGTGACGTAGCCCATGTAGAAGCTCATCTCGAGCCAGCCCCAGATGAGCACGCCGCAGGTGAAGGCGACATAGGCGCCGGTGTCGGTGGTATCGTAAGCGCTGGTCATCAGCCCATAGACTGCCGCGCCCAGCACGGCCGTGGCGCCGGCCATGCTCCAGCGGAAGGTCCGCCGGGGCAGGTTGTCCAGGAACAGGATCAGGCAGGTGCTGACCCACCAGATCAGGAAGCCATGCAGGGCGGGGAGTCCGAAATGGGCCATGCGCTATCCTACCACGCCGGCGCGACGCGGATCTGCGCCGGCAGCTGATGCTGCTGCGGACGCAGGAAGAACAGCCGTCCGACCACCGCCGCGGCGGCGGCGGTCAGCGCCAGGTGCTTGGCCTTGTTCACGATGCCGCCCTTCGCCTTGGCCTCGTCCATGACGACGCTGATGCGGCGCAGCCGCTGCAGGTTGGCCAGGAAAGTGGGGTTGTCGAGGTCGAGCAGCACCGGGAAGACCTGCTTCGAAATCTCCTGCGTGATGTGGAACACCTGCATATCGTACGTCGTCGGGTCCAGGCCCAGCGCCTTGTGGAACACCGGGCGGCCATGGTCGCGCACGAACATGGTGGCGAACACCGACAGCAGGAAGAAGCGGATCCAAAGCTTGTTGAAGCCCGACAGCAGCTGCGGGTTGGCGCGCATGATCAGCGCGAACGCCTCGCCGTGGCGGAACTCGTCGTTGCACCACTCCTTGAACCATTTGAAGATCGGGTGGAACCGCAGTTCCGGGTGCCGCTCCAGCTGGCGGAAGATCGAGATGTAGCGGGCGTAGCCGATCTTTTCGGACAGATAGACCGCGTAGAAGATGAATTTCGGCCGGAAATAGGTGTACTGCTTGACCTTGGTCAGGAAGCTCAGGTCCACGCCGACGCCGAAATCTTTCAGCGTGTCGTTGATGAACCCGGCGTGACGCGATTCGTCGCGCGCCATGTAGCTGAACCAGTCGTGGATATCCTTGTTCTTCACCCGCTTTTTAATTTCCGAATACAGCACGCAGCCGGAGAATTCCGACGTGACCGAGCTGACCAGGAAATGAATGAACTCCTCCCGTAGGTCCTCCGGCATGGTGGACAGATCCAGGTCGAAATCGGCCGTGCGGGTGAAATGATGCTTGTTGGTGTCGCGGGCGAATTCCGCCATCAGCTCGTCCCACTCGGCCCGTATCGGCGCCACGTCCAGCCGGTCCATGGCGGCGAAATCCGTGGTGTAGAAGCGGGGGCTCAGCACGGTTTCCCGCAGAGCCATCCTGGTCGTTTCGCTGACTGGTTTTTGTGCGGTCATAAGGATTCCTTCGGCTCAAACCCGACTTCGTAAAGTTCGACAAGGGACAGCAGCCCAGTCACGTGGGCCCGCAACCGGCCAAGCCATGTGGCGCGGATGATGGTGGCGGACCCCCTGACGGTGATCTTGTCGCCAAATTTAATATTCGTAGGCGCGCCATGGACCAGCACGCGATCCCCGGGGCCGATGTCGACTCCTTCGGGGGTCGTGTAGGCGTGCAGGCTTTCCGGCGTCTGCTCAATCTCGATGGTGCAGGGAACTTCAATGCGTCTCATGACCCGGCCTTCGCTGTCAGCAGGTGGAGGAACACCGCCTCGTTGGTCTTGCCGAACGCCTCCAGTTCCAGGCTGCGATGCGTGGTCGGATCTTCCAGTGTCAATCGGCTGTCGGCCCACTCGGTGAGCCGGAAGGGAATGTCGCGGTCGGCATCCTGCCGGATGCGCTGCTGCGCAAGGCCGCGCATCGCGCCGCGCAGGAAGCCATTGGTTTCAGGGGCAACCACCTTGATCGGCGCGGACATGTCATGCGCATCGAAAACCAGGATGGCGCCGTCCGCGCGATCGCGGAACAGAAGATCTCGGGACATCACGGGCGCGGCCGTCGGCACGTCGCTGTGCGCAAAACCGCTCAGGCGGCTTACCGCCGCGCCGGTGATCGTCAGGGCGATCACCACGCCAGCGGCAATCAGCGCAGGGCGTGGAAGCACATCCGAGTGGTGATCGTGACTCATGGTGTCCTCTTGTTATGCCGTGGCCGTGACCTGGCCGGTCGTGTCCGCGGCTTTCTTGACGACAACCGGAACCGCCGTCGCGGGCTGCTTGGCCGACAGGGCCAGGGCGCGGCCCAGGATCTGGGCGACGTTGGCGGCATCGGGGATGCAGCGGAACGCCGGTTGCGCCTTGGACAGTTTCCAAGGCCGGGCGTGCGGCCAGATGATCAGGTAGCCGATGCGCTGCTTCGGCATCAGCGTGATGGCGACGTCGCCGGCGCCGTTCGACCAGGCATGCACGGCGGCGGTCTCGATCATCGGGTAGGCAACCTGGATCGTCATCGGCAGGGCAATCCCGAACCGGATAACGACCCGCTTGGTGGTGATCGTGTACATGGTGGTGCGGGCGACCAGCGCGGCGAAGATGGTCAGCAGGCCGATGGCGCCCGCGCCAAGCGCCGCCAGCCACAGGGCCGACAGCGCCATGTGCCCGGGGGGCGTCGCGGCGGCTATGCCGCCGGCGACGTTCCAGACAACGAGAAGCAGAAAGTAGAACGCAACCACTCTGATACGCATCGCACGCCGGGCCAGCGTCTTCCAGTCCGGCGCTCCCTGCCAGAGAATGGTCTCTCCGGCAGGCAGCGGTGCGGGCAGGCCGATGATTGGCTCGTAGTCGTGCTGGACGATGTTCACAGAATGGACTCCTGCCGCGCCTGCGTCGCATACAGATGGCCAGAAGCGAAGTAGGCGGCGATGCGATCTTCTTCACGCAGCGTGACCTGATCCGGATTGGCCAGCGTCGGCGCCTCCAGAACCTGTTCACCTTTCAGCGAGGCCAGCAGCACCTGACCGGTCGAGTCCTTGACCCGGCTCAGCGGCATCGGGACCAGGATGGACTTGTCGTTGGTCAGCTTGGCTTCCAGGTAGCGGACCAGCGACTCTTCGCGGTCAACCCAGGCGTCGGTGATCTTGCCGGCGACGATGCCGTCGAAGCCGACCAGGTCGTAGCCGATGGGGTTCGGGCCATCCTCATCGAACACATGGTCCGTGGCGACGCGCATCGGCGCCATGCGGGGCACGCCGGTGTCGAACGTCGGCTCCGGGGTGTCGAAGCGCAGGGCATAGCCCGACGGGCCGGCGCCCGACAGCATCTTGTTCGGGCCAACCGGCTCATGCGGCGCGCCCGGCCAGGCGGCGCAAGGCTCGGCCTTGTACTCGATTTCCGCACGCGGCACCGCGCGCGGCACTGTCACCGTGCCCTGGTTGTGGGTCAGGATGAAGGTCTTCGGCGCCGGCATCGGCGGGAAGCCTTCCAGGAACTTGCCGGGAATTTCCGTCACCAGCGGGTAACCTTCCCGCTTGTCTTCCATCCGCAGGTAGATGATCAGACCTGCGAAAAAGAGCCAGAACGTGTACAGCACGAGCTGTGCCGCATCGATCTGTTGGGTTATTGCACCGATTTCCATAGCATCACCTCGGTAGGCTGAGCGGGTGGGAAGCGATCTCGCCGAGGTCATACTCGGGCGAGGTTTGTCTGCGTCCTTCGACGCTTGGCCGCCTCACGAGCGGTCCAATCGCAACGAGCGTCGCGAACAGCATCGCGATCTCGATATGGTAGACGAATGAGTAGCCGACTTGCGCGGCCTCCAGCCCCTGGCCGAGGAAGCCGTGCACGGCCAGGTACGACACGCCGTCGCGGATCAGCCCGCCGGCGGCTACCGCGGTCCCCGCGGCCGAGGCCTGCACCGCGCCCCAGACGCCCAGCGCCAGGCCGATCTGGCCCGGCACGGCCGAGCCCATCGCGGCGGTCAGGGTGCAGTGGCCGAACAGGCCCGCGGAGAAGCCGATCAGCGCGGTGCCGATGGCGAACAGCAACAGGGAGTCCAGCGGCGCCGCGAAGATCACCGCGCTGAACGCCAGCAGCCCGGTCAGGGTGCCGAACGCCGCCAGCCGATAGGTGTCGGTGCCGCGACCCAGCAGGTACGCCGCCAGGCCGAAGCCGCTCAGGCCACCTGCGGCGAGCAAGGCGCTCAGGGTCGTCGTGGTGCTGACCGTCAGGTGCAGGATCTGGCCGCCATAGGGCTCCAGCAGGATGTCCTGCATGCTGAACGCGATGGTGCCCAGGCCCAGCGCCACCAGACGGCGCTTCGCGTCGCGGGTCTGGGTGAACGCGGCCCAGGCTTCCTGGAACGTCGGCTGCGCGCGGTCGCGGGCGGTCAGCGCCGGGTTGCGCGCCTCCTGCTTCCACAGCGCCACCGTGTTCAGCACGATGGTGGCCAGTGCGGTCGCCTGGATCACCTGGATCAGCCTGAACTCGGAGAACGGCCGCAGCGCCGCGCCGAAGGTCAGCGCGCCGGCCACCATGCCCAGCAGCAGCATCATGCACAGCAGGGCGACGACCTTCGGGTGCGATTCCGGCGGCGCCAGGTCGGTGGCGAGCGCCAGCCCGACGGTCTGCGTCGTGTGCAGCCCCGCGCCGACCATCAGGAACGCCAGCGCCGCGCCGGCCTGGCCATACAGGATCGGCCCGGTGGTGTCGCCCGACAGGACGATCAGCGCGAACGGCAGGATGGCGAAGCCACCGAACTGGATCAGCGTGCCCATCCACAGGTACGGCACCCGCCGCCAGCCCAGCACCGAGCGGTGCGTGTCCGAGCGATGGCCGATGAACGCCCGGAACGGCGCGGCCACCAGCGGCAGGGAGATCATCACCGCCACCAGCCAGGCGGGCACGCCCAGTTCGACGATCATGACGCGGTTCAGCGTGCCGATGAGCAGTACCACGGCGAGGCCGACGGAGACCTGGAACAGCGACAGGCGCAGCAGGCGCGGCAGCGGCAACTGCTCGGTCGCGGCGTCGGCGAACGGCATGAACCGCAGGCCGATACGGGTCCAGTTTCGCGACAGTCCTCCCCGGGATGCGCTCACGTGCGAACCACCTCCAATGCCTGGGAAATGTAGAAGCCGCGGCTGATCCGGTGGGTGCGGGCGGTGTGCCAGCTCGCCAGCCCCTTGTTCAGCCGCCGTTTGATCTTCCGCTGCCCCACCGGCACGATCGCCGGCGAGCGGTCGCCGCGCGGGAACAGCTTGCCGACGGTCCACATCAGCGTCAGCAGCGTGGTGCGCGGGGCAAAGGTGAACACCATCGAGCCGTCGGTGCGGGCGGCGAGGCCGCTCAGCACGCGCATCACGTCGCGGCTCTTGTAGTGGATCAGCGAATCCATCGCCACGACATGGTCGAAGCGGCCGAGGGTCGGGTCGAGCAGGTCACCGACATGGAACTCGATGCTGCCGTCGCCCAGGTCCTTCGGCAGGCGTTCGCGCGCCAGCTCAACCAGGGTGGGGGAGAGGTCGATCGCCACGACATGCGCGCCGCGCCGGGCGGCTTCAACGGAAAGCGCCCCGGTGCCGCAGCCGGCATCCAGGATGCGCTTGCCGTGCAGGTCCGTCGGCAGCCAAGACAGCAGGGTGTTGCGCATTTCGTCGCGTCCGGCGCGGACGGTGGCGCGGATACGGTTCACCGGCGCGTCGGAGGTCAGGCGCTTCCAGGCATCCACCGCGGTGCGGTCGAAGTAGTGCAGCAATTCGCCGCGGCGGTTCTGATACGTGGCGGTCGGGGCATGGTCCGACGTGGCGGTCGGCGCATGATCCGCGCCGTTGGCCGCACACCCACACGCGCCCGCACAAGCGCCAGCCCCTTCGTCATGGCCCGGCTTGTCCGGGCCACCTATGCCAGCACGTGCCGCGACAGATGGCCCGGACACGCCGGGCCATGACGGGGAGTGCGTGTTCCGGCCTTCCACGCCTTGGCCACCGCAACCACCGCAGCAAGACGTGGAGGCCGGGCCTTCGCCCGACATGACGGGGGAAGGGGCCGCCGCCCTCGTGACGGTATCGGTCTGTGAAACAGCAGCGGACATCAATCAAATCCCAGGAGGTCGAAAATCTCGCGATCCTTCAGCGGCGTCGCGTCCAGCGGCTCGCACCCGGCCACCAGCGATTCCGCCAGCCGCAGGTACTCGTTCTGCACCGCCACCACTTCCGGCGTCGGGTCCATCTCGAACAGCGTCATCTTCTTCAGCCGCGAGACCCGGATCGCGTCCACCATGGGCAGGTGCGCCAGCGTCTTCATGCCGGTGCGGGCGTTGAACTTCTCGATCTGGTCGGTCGAGGCGCTGCGGTTGGCGATCACCCCGGCCAGCCGGACCTCGTAGTTCTTCGCCTTCGCCTTGATCGCCGCGCAGATGCGGTTCATCGCGAATATCGAATCAAAATCGTTCGCCGCGACGATCAGCGCCCGCCCGGCATGCTGCAGCGGCGAGGCGAACCCGCCGCACACTACGTCGCCGAGCACGTCGAAGATCACCACGTCGGTGTCTTCCAGCAGGTGATGTTCCTTCAGCAGCTTCACCGTCTGGCCGACGACATAGCCGCCGCAGCCGGTGCCGGCCGGCGGGCCGCCGGCCTCGACGCACATCACGCCGTTGTAGCCGGGATAGACGAAGTCCTCGACGCGCAGCTCTTCCGGATGGAAGTTCACGCTCTCCAGCACGTCGATGACCGTCGGCACCAGGCACTTGGTCAGGGTGAAGGTGGAGTCGTGCTTCGGGTCGCAGCCAATCTGCAGCACGCGCTTGCCCAGCTTGGAGAACGCCACCGACAGGTTCGATGACGTCGTGCTCTTGCCGATGCCGCCCTTGCCATACACGGCAAAGACCTGCGCGTTGCCGATGGTGATGTCAGGCGCCATCTGCACCTGCACGCTGCCTTCCCCATCGCCGCGTGCCGGTATGCGTCTGATCACTGTCATGCTGCCACTCCCACTCCAATACCTTCAAGCCGGTCCTCTAATTCCTCACCGGCCTGGCGCAGCGCCTCGAGTTGCGCTTCGTCAGGTGTCCAATACTTGCGCTCGGTCGCCTCGATCAGGCGGTTGGCGATCTTGGCCGACGCGGTCGGGTTCAGTTTCGCCAGCCTCTCCCGCATCTCGGGATCGAGGATGAATGTCTGCGACAGCTTCTCGTACACCCAGGGCTGCACCTCGCCGGTGGTGGCGGACCAGCCGAGTGTATTGGTGATGTGGGCCTCGATCTCACGAACCCCTTCATAGCCATGCGACAGCAGGGACTCGTACCATTTCGGGTTCAGCGCCCGAGTGCGGGTCTCCAGCGCCACCTGCTCGGAGATCGTGCGGATCGTGCCGTCGCCGCGGGTCTGGTCGCCGATATAGACCGCCGTGGATTCACCGCCGCGGGCCCGCCGCACCGCGCGGCTGATGCCGCCCAGCGTGTCGAAGTAGTGGTCCACGGTGGTGACGCCGACCTCGACCGAGTCCAGGTTCTGGTAGGTCAGGTCGACATGCGCCAGCGTCGCCGCCAGCACCTTGTCCGACCGCCGCGGCTTGCCGGTGACGCCATACGCAAAACCCTTGCGCTTCAGGTAGGCGTCGGCCAGCTCGTCTTCCTCTTCCCAGGCGCCGTTGCCGATCAGGCTGTTGACGTTGGAGCCATAGGCGCCGTCGGCGTTGCCGAAAACGCGCAGCGCGGCGTCCTCGATGCCGCCGCCGTTCGCCGCCATGTATTCCTGGACGTGCTTGCGGATGTAGTTCTGCTCCACCGGCTCATTGGCCTGGGCGGCGAGCAGCGCGGCCTCGGCCAGCAGCTTGGTCTGCATCGGCAGCAGGTCGCGGAAGATGCCGGACAGGGTGGCGATGACGTCGATGCGCGGGCGGCCCAGCGTCGCCAGCGGCACCAGCTGCGCGCCGCAGATGCGGCCGTAGCTGTCGCAGCGCGGCTCCGCGCCCATCAGCCACAGTGCCTGGGCGATCGGCCCGCCTTCCGTCTTGAGGTTGTCGGTGCCCCACAGCACGATGGCGACCGTCTCCGGCATCGCGCCACTGTCCTGCTGGTGCCGCGCCAGCAGCTTGTTGGCCTGGGCGGCGCCGTCCTTCAGGGCGAAGGCGGACGGGATGCGGAACGGGTCGAAGCCATGCAGGTTGCGGCCCGTCGGCAGCACGTCGGTCGTGCGCAGCAGGTCGCCGCCGGGGGCCGGGCGGATGTAGCCGCCGTCCAGCGCATGCAGGATCGAGGGGATCTCGGGGTCCTGCGCCAGCAGTTCGTCCACGCGCCGGCGTTCGGCCGGGTCGGTGATGCCGGCGGCGTCCAGCATGGAGGCGCGCTGCTCGGCGTTCGGCGGCTCACCCACGACGTGCAGGCCGTCGGGGATCAGCGTGTATTCAAGTTCCAGCAGCGCCGTGGTCAGCTTGTCGATCTGCGCCGTGGCCGGGGCGTCCCAGGCCGGTTCCGCCGTCGCCAGGTTCACCGCGGCGGCCTGGCCCTGGATGATCGAGATCATCGAGTTCCGCTGCGCCGCGTCGTTCACCGGATCCAGCGCGCGCCAGGAGTCCAGCGACGCCTTCAGGTCGAGCAACCCACGATACAGGCCGGCATTCGCCACCGGCGGCGTCAGGTAGCTGATCAGCGCGGCGCCGGCGCGGCGTTTGGCGATCAGGCCTTCGGACGGGTTGTTCGAGGCATACAGGTAGAAGTTCGGCAGGTCGCCGATCAGCCGGTCGGGCCAGCAGGCGCCGGACATGCCGGCCTGCTTGCCGGGCATGAACTCCAGCGCGCCGTGGGTGCCGAAATGCAGCACCGCGTCGGCGCTGTACTCCTGGTTGAGCCAGCGGTAGAACGCGCAGAACGCATGCGTCGGCGCGAAGCCGTGCTCGAACAGCAGGCGCATCGGGTCGCCTTCGTAGCCGAAGGCGGGCTGCACGCCCACGAAGACGTTGCCGAAATGCTCGCCCAGGACGAACAGGGAGGCGCCGTCGGTCTGCACGCGGCCCGGCGCCGGGCCCCACTGCGCCTCGATTTCATTGAGCCAGCGCTGCTTGGTGACGTGCTCGTTGACCGGCATCCGCGCCACGACGTTGGCGGTGGTGCCGAAGAACTGGGAATTGCCGCCCAGCAGCTTCTCGCGCAGCGCGTCGGCCGACTCCGGCACATCGACCTTGTAGCCGGCGGCCTTCATCTCAACCATGATGTTGCGCAGGGAGCGGAAGACCGAGAGGTAGGCGGCGCTGCCGACGGTGCCGGCGTTGGGCGGGAAGTTGAACAGCACCACCGCGATCTTGCGCTCGGCGCGGGCCTTGCGGCGCAGCGCGACGATGCGGGCGACGCGATCGGCCAGCGTCCCGGCGCGTTCCGGCTGGGCCACCATGTCGCGGCGCTTGTCGCCGGTGTCGGTGCCGGAGCGTCCGCCGAAGGTCATCGGCCAGATGCCGCCGTCCAGTTCCGGGATGGCGACCATCATCGTCGCCTCGACCGGCAGCAGGCCGCGCGGGTCGTTCTTCCACTGTTCCAGCGTCTGGAACTCGACCGGGTGCGCCGTGATGTAGGGCACGTCGAGCTGGGTCAGCAGCGCCTCGGCCGAGCGGGCGTCGTTGTAGGCCGGGCCGCCCACCAGGCTGAAGCCGGTCAGCGAGATCACCGCATCGACCGTCGCCTTGCCCTTGTGCAGGAAGTAACGTTCCACCGCCTCGCGCTGGTCCAAGCCGCTGGCGAAGGCGGGGACGACCTGCAGGCCCTTGGCCTCCAGCGCGGCGATCACGCCGTCATAGTGGCTGGCGTTGGACGACAGCGCATACGAACGCAGCAACAGCACGCCGACGCGGCCGTTCTTGCCCTTGGCCGGAAGCTGCTTGATCTCTTCGAAGATCCGCCCCTTGGCCGCCGGGTGATACAGGCCGACATCCGGATACTCGACCGGAGAAGCCACCTTCAGCGTGCCGGCGAAATCCGCGCGCGGGCCGGCGGCATAGCGATCGACCAGCAGGCGGATCATGTTGGCGAGGTTTTCCTCGGACCCGGCCAGCCAGTACTGCAGCGTCAGGAAATACGCCCGTACGTCCTGCGCCGTGCCGGGGATGAACTTCAGCAGCTTCGGCAACTGCCGCAGCGACTTCATCTGGCCCTTGCCGGAGGTGCCCTCGTCGCTCTTGCCGCGCAGCCGCTTCAGCCAGGCCAGCGCGCCGCCGGCTTCTTTCGACATGTCGAAGCGGCCGAGCCGGGTCAGGCGGACGATCTCGCCGGCGGACAGGCAGCCGACGATCGCATCGCAGTTGTCACGACGCGCCTGTAAGGCCGGCAGCACCGCCTGGACATGCTCGTCGAGGAACAGCATGGCGGCGATGACGATGTCGGCCTTGGCGATGTCGTCGTTGGTGGCCTTCACCGCCTCGGGGTTGCAGCCCCACTTTTCGGACACATGGGCGGCGCCGTTGCGGCACGCCCGGCCGCAGCTGCGGGGCGTGCAGCCCCACTCGTCGGCGGCGTGCATGACCAGTTCCAGGTTCGGCAGTTCACGCCGTAGCGTGTCGCTGGCACGCGCGAACGCGCCACCGAGGTGACTGTCCATGGTCACCAGGACGACGCGGATCGGGGTGCGGTTAACGGCCGAAGTGGGCTTTCGCATCGTAGAGAGTATCCACAGTAATGGTCGTCAGGCCACGCTCCGTGGCGAACCGCTCGGTATTCCGGCGTGCCTTGCCACGGACGAAGAATGGTATCTTCCGCAATTCCTGTTCCGCCGCCGCGTCCCACACCACGGGACGCTCGGCCACCGCGGTTTCGCCGGCGGCGTCTGCGGCGGGTGCCGCAACGGTGTCAACGGCGGTTTCCATGGGGGCCTCGCGCGGCGCAGGCGGCGGGGCCACCTTGACGCTGCCCAGGTGTGAGGCGCCGGCGTCGTCATGGAACTCCATGTCGTCGCGGAACATGTGCAGCAGGTGCTCTTCCAGGCCCATCATCAGCGGATGCACCCAGGTGTCGAAGATGACGTTGGCACCCTCGAAGCCCATCTGCGGCGAGTAACGCGCCGGAAAATCCTGGACGTGGACCGGAGCCGAAATGACGGCGCAGGGGATGCCCAGGCGCTTAGCTATGTGCCGCTCCATCTGCGTGCCCAGCACCAGCTCGGGCTGCAGTTCGGTGATCTTCGCCTCGACTTCCAGGTAGTCGTCGGTGATCGTTGCTTCGACGCCGTACTTGGCGGCGGCCTCGCGCACTTCGCGGCCGAATTCGCGCGAGTAGGTGCCCAGGCCGACGACGGTGAAGCCGAATTCCTCGGCGGCCATGCGCGCGGCGGCCACGGCGTGGGTGGCGTCGCCGAAAATGAATACGCGCTTGCCGGTCAGGTAGGTGGAGTCCACAGACCGCGAATACCAGGGAAGGCGAGATTCGTCTTCCTCCAGTACCGGCGTGGGATCGATATTTGTCAGCTTCGCGACCTCAGTAATGAACTCCCGGGTCGCGCCGTAGCCGATTGGCACGGTCTTGACCAGGGGCTGGCCGAAATTGCGCATCAGCCATTGTGCCGCAACCATGCCGGTTTCGGGATACAGCACGACGTTGAAGTCGGCCTCGCCCAGGGTCACCAGGTCCGCCGGCGTGGCGCCGAGCGGGGCGACGACATGGACGTCGACGCCAAGGCGGTCCAGCAGCCGCGTCACCTCGGCGACGTCGTCGCGGTGGCGGAAGCCCAGCGCGGTGGGGCCGAGGATGTTGCAGCGGGGCCGCTCACCCGGGGCACGCTCGCGCTTTTCCGGCTTCTTCGTGAAGGAGCGGACCAACTGGTAGAAGGTCTCGGCCGACCCCCAGTTTTCCTTCTTCTGATAGGACGGCAGCTCGACCGGCACCACCGGCACCGGCAGCCCCATCGACCGGGCCAGCCCGCCCGGATCGTCCTGGATCAGTTCGGCCGTGCAGGAGGCGCCGACCAGCAGGGCCTGCGGCTTGAAGCGCTCATACGCCTCGGTCACCGCGGTCTTGAACAGTTCCGCGGTGTCGCTGCCCAGGTCGCGCGCCTGGAACGTGGTATACGTCACCGGCGGCCGCTTCGACCGCCGCTCGATCATGGTAAACAGAAGATCGGCGTATGTATCGCCCTGCGGAGCGTGCAGTACGTAGTGCAACCCCTCCATCGCGGTGGCGACGCGCATGGCACCGATATGCGGTGGGCCTTCATAGGTCCAAAGGGTGAGCTTCATCCGCCTACACCGCCAAACGCGTGCGCCGCACCAGCGGGCGCGCAAAGAGTTCCGCAAGATCGCCGGCCTGGTCGTAGCCCTGGACCGGCGTGAACAGCAGCTCGATCGACCACTTGGTGGTCATGCCCTCGGCCTCGAGCGGATTGGCCAGGCCCAGGCCGCAGACCACGAGGTCGGGCTTCTCAGCGCGGCAGCGGTCCAGCTGGCGCTCCAGGTCCTGGCCCTCGCTGAGGGTGACCGACTCCGGCAGCAGCGCGAGTTCGTCCGCCATGTGCTGGCGATGCAGGTAGGGCGTGCCGGCCTCGACCGCCGTCATGCCCAGCTCGCGCATCAGGAAGCGGGCGAGCGGGATTTCCAGCTGCGAGTCGGGGAACAGGAAGATGCGCTTGCCGGCCAGCCGATCGCGGTGCAGGGCGAGGGCGCGCTTGCCGCGCTCCTGCGCCATCTCGGTCGCGGCGCGGAACGCCGCCGGCGTGATGCCGAACGCAGTCGCCGCGGCCTGCAGCCACAGCGTGGTGCCCTCGACGCCGAGCGGGAACGGAGCGGCGATGCGGGTGGCGCCGCGCTCCTCCAACTCCCGCGCCGTGTCGGTCAGGAACGGCTGTGCCAGCAGGTACTTGGTGCCACGGCCCACCGGCGGCATGTCGCCCGCCTGGCGCGGCGGCAGGAAACGGACCTTGGTCAACCCCATGGCGGCGAACAGGCGGGCGAACTGGTCTTCCACCACGTCGGCCAGGGCGCCGACAACCAGAAGCTGTGAATCATCACTTGACGGCAACGTCGGAACGAGCGCCGCCAGACAGGCGTCCTCACCCTGGGTGAAGGTGGTTTCGATGCCACTGCCGGAATAGCTCAGGACGCGAACAGTCGGCGCGAACTGGGTGTTCAGCCGCTGGGCCGCGCGCGACAGGTCGAGCTTGATCACCTCCGACGGGCAGGAGCCCACCAGGAACAGCAGCTTGATGTCCGGGCGACGCTCTAGCAGTTGCGTCACCACCGCGTCCAGTTCGTCGTTCGCGTCGGCCAGGCCGGCGAGGTCGCGATCGTCGATGATCGCGGTCGCGAAGCGGGGCTCGGCGAAGATCATCACGCCGGCGGCGGACTGGATCAGGTGGGCGCAGGTGCGCGAGCCGACGACGAGGAAGAAGGCGTCCTGGATCTTGCGGTGCAGCCAGATGATGCCGGTCAGGCCGCAGAAGACTTCCCGCTGGCCGCGCTGGCGAAGAACCTGGCGTTCGTCGCAGCCCTCCGGCGCCGCGGGTGCCGCGACGGCCTGGCTCATGATGAATGGCCCAGTGCGGTATCGGGCACCCAGGAGGTCTCCTGCCTGCGCGCGGCGCGCAGCTTCAGGACGAACTGGGTGGCGTTGACGACATAGGTGAAGTAGGCGGCGAGGGCGATGAACATCTGCTCGTGCGGCGCGACGGCGCGGGAGAACAGGGCGACGAGGTAGAGGGTGTGCAGGGCCAGCACCAGCATGCTGACCACGTCCTCCCAGAAGAATGCCCGGGCGAAAAGGTAGCGGCCGAAGACGTCACGTTCCCAGATCGCACCAGTGATCATGATGGTGTAAAGCACCAAAGTCTTGATCACGATGGATACGGTGGCGTAGACCCAGCCGTCGCCTGTCGCGAGGTAATGCAGGACCAGCCCGAGGCTGATCAGGAAAACTACGAATTGCACGGGCGCCAGCACGCCCTGTACCAATGTCCAGATCGAAGCGTCACGACGGCGACGCTCGTCAGCCGTGTAAAGGGGGCGCCCACGGAGTGGACTAGTCTGAGCCATGCGGGTCTCCCGGCAGCCAGCGGCCGCGCCCCATGGGCAGCAGTCCACAGAGCCAATGAAACGGTTGATCTGATCAAGCGTAAACATGGATTGACAACGAACCGAAGGAGTTGTGGTGTCCGTCTCTGGGTGGAAGCAAAAAACCATCGCTGCTACGCGTTACGTCTGTTACTGAAAACCAGTCTGGGGCATCGTTATTGAGACGTTTCTCGGTAAGACGGTCCGCCATCTCGCCCTCCCCCAGCGCAACCCTGCGCAGACAGAAGGCTAGAGCGCGTAAGACCAGACTGTCAAGCAGGCAGTACGTAAACCAGGCTTGACAGAAACGGGCCACTTCGGTGAACTGGAGATAGGGGGATTGAGCATGGCCGCCTTCATGGAGCAGGTTGCCGATCGCGCCGAGTGGGCCACCAGCGATGTCCATTGCGCTGGGGCCCAGCACGAGGCAGCACTGGTCAGGCAGCGCGATGACCTGGAAAAGGTGTTGGGCCTGATGCCGCGACAGCAACGCATCGCCATGCTGACCCGGATGGTGGAGGTCGAGATCCTGCCGCGTCTGGCTGCCAATGCCCGGATCCTGAAGACGGCCGATCGGCCGGCGGAGCCGGGCGTGCCGACAACGGAAGACGACACCCTGCAACTGGTCCGGTTGCTGCTGAACAACGACACCGCCGACAGCATAGCCTTTGTCGAGATGTTGCTGGAACGCGGCGTTGCCCCGGCAACACTGTACCTTGGAATCATCAGCGAGGCCGCCCGCCGGCTCGGCGCCCTGTGGGACGAGGACCGCTGCCACTTCGCCGACGTCACGATCAGCATGGGCCGCCTGCAGCAGGTGGTGCGGGCGATCTCGCCGAAGTTCCAGGCCGCCGCGCTCAGCCGCCCGCAGACCGACTCGATCCTGCTGTGCCCGGCGCCGGGCGAGCAACATTCCTTCGGCCTGGTGATCCTGGCGGAATTCTTTCTGCGCGAGGGCTGGCATGTCGTCGGCGGACCGATTTCGTCGAAGAACGACGCCGCCGAGATCGCGCGTACCACCTGGGTGGACGTCATCGGGTTTTCCATCAGTTCCGCCGTCCGGGTGCCGGCGCTGGCGAACACCATCCGTGACGCCCGCGCCGCTTCAATCAACACGGACATCAAGGTGATGGTCGGCGGGTCGCTGCTGGCGACGCAGCCCGGCGTGCTGAAGGAGGTCGGCGCCGACGCGTTCGCCACCGACGCGCCCGGCGCCGTGCGCGTGGCGCGTGGGCTGCTGCCGGCACGGACGGTGGCTCGTTGAACAAAAGAACGAACGGTCGAGGGTCCGGGAAGAAGGAGAACAGCAGGTCCGCAGTGCGGGCGGGCGCGTGGCATCGACATTGTTCAGAGTGAAGGATCCGGCCGACCGTGCAGGCGTTCAGAGCCCCTAAGACCGCTTTGGGCAACATCGATGCGGAAGCCGCCGCGGCCATGATCGCCGCGGCCGCCGACATCGCGCTGATCCTCGACGAGGCGGGCGTGATCCATGACGTTTCCATCGCCGACCAGAGCCTGGTGGATGAACTGGCCGGGCAGGCCAACTGGCTGGGCAAGGCCTGGGCAGACACCGTCACCGTGGAAAGCCGCCCGAAGGTCGAGGCGCTGGTCGCCGGGGCGGCGTCGGGCAAGGAAAACCGCTGGCGGCATGTCAACTATCCCTCGGCCAGCGGCACCGACGTGCCGGTCCTGTATGCCACCGTACGCGCCGGGGAGCCGGGGCGGATCGTCGCCTTCGGCCGCGACCTGCGGGCCGTGTCGTCGCTGCAAAGCCGGCTGATCGACGCGCAACAGTCGCTGGAGCGGGACTATGTCCGCATCCGGCATGTCGAGACACGCTATCGCCTGCTGTTCCAGATGGCGTCGGACGCGGTGCTGATCGTGGATGGCGCCACGCAGCGGGTGATGGACAGCAATCCCACTGCCAAGCGGCTGCTGGCCGCGGGCGCCGAGGCGGGGCAGAGCAAGGCGTTCCTCGCCGCGTTCACCCCCGAAACCGCCCATAGCGTCGAACTGCTGCTGGCCGGGGTGCGGGCCTCGGGCCGGGCGGACGACGTGCGGGCGCAACTGGCGGCGGACAAGGCCGATGTCCTGGTCTCGGCGTCGCTGTTCCGCGACGAGGGCGGCACCGCCTGCCTGGTGCGCCTCGCCGCCGCGCAGCCCGAGGCCGCTGGCAGCGCCGTGCCGAAGCTCAAGGCCAAGCTGCTGAAGCTGATGGAAGGCGCGCCGGACGGGTTCGTGGTCGCCGGGGTGGACGGCCGGATCATGACCGCCAACGCCGCCTTCCTGGAACTGGCGCAACTGCCGACCGAGGACCAGGCCAAGGGGGAGCCGCTGAACCGCTGGCTGGGAAAGTCGGAGATCGACCTGGATATCCTGACCGCCAACCTGCGGCAGCACGGCTCGGTGCGGCTGTTCGCGACCGCCATGCGCGGCGAGCTTGGGGACACGGCCGAGGTGGAGATCTCGGCGGTGACCGTGATGAACGGCGGCCAGCCCTGCTACGGCTACGCTATCCGCGATGTCGGCCGCCGCTTCCGGCCGGGCGTCGATGCGGTGATGCCGCGATCGCTGGAACACCTGACCGGACTTATCGGCCGCGTCGCGCTGAAGGACCTGGTGCGCGAATCGACCGACGTGATCGAGCGCCTGTGCATCGAGGCGGCGCTGAAGCTGACCGGCGACAACCGGGCCTCGGCGGCCGAGATGCTGGGGCTGAGCCGGCAAAGTCTGTACGTGAAATTGCGCCGCTATGGCCTCGGTGACCCCGAGGCCGCCGGCGCCGATTAACAAGGCGGGACTATTTATATGTCGATGACAGCCGATCCTCCTCATCCCGCCGCTGCCGACGGTGCGCCGCCGGCCTCCGGGACGCCGAAGCGGTCCTCGATGCCGGTGGCGCTCGAGGTGCTGCATCCCATCACCTGGTTCGCGCCGATGTGGGCGTTTACCTGCGGCGTGGTGTCGTCGGGGCAGCCGATATGGGCGCATATCGGCGTCCTGCTGCTGGGCATCACCATCGCCGGGCCGATGGTGTGCGGCACCAGCCAGGCGGCGAACGACTGGTTCGACCGGCACGTCGATGCGATCAACGAGCCGCACCGGCCGATCCCGTCGGGGCGGCTGCCGGGGCGGAGCGGTCTGTATATCGCCATCGGCTGGAGCGTCGCCTCGCTGGTGATGGCGCTGGGCCTGGGCCGGTGGGGCTTCGGCGCGGTGCTGATCGGGCTGGTGCTGGCCTGGGCGTATTCGATGCCGCCGGCGCGGCTGAAGCAGAACGGCTGGTGGGGCAACCTGGCCTGCGGCGCGGCCTATGAGGGGCTGCCGTGGATCACCGGCGCGGCGGTGATGCTGGACGGGCCGCCGAACTGGAAGATCCTGGTGGTGGCGGCACTGTACAGCCTGGGCGCGCACGGCATCATGACGCTGAACGACTTCAAGTCGGTCGAGGGCGACCTGCGGACCGGCATCAACTCGCTGCCGGCGATGCTGGGGGTGAAGCGGGCCGGCATCGTCGCCTCCCTGGTGATGGCGATCCCGCAGGTGGTGGTGGTGGCGCTGCTGGCGTCGTGGCACTTCACCGGACAGGCGATCGCCGTCTCGCTGCTGCTGGCCGCGCAGATCGGCCTGATGATCTGGCTGATGGGCAAGCCGAAGGAGCGGGCGCCGGCCTACAACGGCAGCGGCACCACACTTTACGTTATTGGCATGATGATCACGGCGTTCGCGCTGCGGCCCTGATTGGAGATCGAGACCATGGAACTGACCTATGATGCCGTTGTTGTCGGCGGCGGGCCGGCCGGTGCGACGGCGGCGACGGAACTGGCCCGGCGGGGCCGCAAGGTGGCGCTGCTGGACCGCGCCGGACGGATCAAGCCGTGCGGCGGCGCCATTCCGCCGCGGGCGATCCGCGATTTCGGCATTCCCGACAGCCTGATCTGCGCGCGGATCACCTCGGCGCGGATGATCGCGCCGTCGGAGAAGGGCGTGGACATGCCGATCCAGACCGGCGGCTATGTCGGGATGGTCAACCGCGACCAGTTCGACGAGTGGCTGCGGGAGCGGGCGGCGAAGTGCGGCGCCGAGCGCGTCACCGGCACGTTCGAAACCCTGACCCGCGATGCGGATGGGGTGGCGGTGGTGAACTACCACCCGAAGGGCGCGGACAAGTCGGCGGCGCCGCTGCGGCTGCGCGCCAGGCTGGTCATCGGCGCCGACGGGGCGAAGTCGGCCGTGGCGCGGCAGTGCATCAAGGGCGCGGACAAGATGAAGTACGTCTTCGCCTACCACGAGATCATCCGCACGCCGGAGACGGACTTCGACGGCGCACGCTGCGACGTCTATTACCAGGGGCGGGTCTCGCCGGACTTCTACGGCTGGGTGTTCCCGCATGGCGCGACCTCGTCCGTCGGCAGCGGCTCGATGCACAAGGGCTTCTCGCTGCGCCAGTCGGTGGGGCGGCTGCGGGAGATCGCCGGGCTGGACAAGGCGGAGACGATCCGCGGCGAGGGCGCGCCGATTCCGCTGAAGCCGCTGAAGCGGTGGGACAACGGCAAGGACGTGCTGGTGGCGGGCGACGCCGCGGGCGTGGTGGCGCCGGCCTCGGGCGAGGGCATCTACTACGCGCTGGAATGCGGGCGGATCGTCGGCGACGCGGGCGAGCGGTTCCTGGCCACCGGCGACGCCACGGTGCTGCAGACCGCGCGGCAGGCGTTCATGAAGGACCATGGCCGGGTGTTCTGGATCCTGGGGATGATGCAGTGGTTCTGGTATTCGTCCGACAAGCGGCGGGAACGCTTCGTCAGCATGTGCGCGGACCCGGACGTGCAGCGGCTGACGTGGGAGTCGTACATGAACAAGAAGCTGACCCGGCGGGACCCGATGGCGCATGTGAAGATCTTCTTCAAGGACGTGGCGCACCTGTTGGGGCTGGTTGACGCGTGATCCTGGACATCCTCATTGCCGTCGGTTGGGGCCTGCTGGTTGGCGGCGTGGGGACGTACCTGACCGACCTGTCGCCGTGGTACTACCGGGAGCTGAAGAAGCCCCGGTGGCAGCCGCCGGACTGGCTGTTCGGCCCGGTCTGGACGCTGGTGCTGACGCTGGCGTCGCTGTCGCTGTTCCTGGGACTGCGCATGGCGCCGGATGCCGCCAGCCGCTCGGCGGTGATCTGGCTGTTCGTGCTGAACGGGCTGGCGCACATTGCCTGGAGTCCGCTGTTCTTCCGGCTGCGGCGGCCGGACTGGGCGCTGTACGAGGTGGCGCTGCTGTGGTTGTCGATCCTGGCGCCGATGCTGCTGCCGTCTATGTCCGGCACCGCGCGGCTGCTGCTGGTGCCTTATCTGAGCTGGGTTTCCTTTGCCGCCTACCTGAACCTGACGATCGTGCGGCTGAACCGGCCATTCGGAGGATGATCCCGGGCGGGCGGTGGATTGATTATGGGGGTTATCATGATTCAAGCAGCGGAGGTCGCCCAGCCGGGGCGCCTGTCCGGTCATCGTGCATTGCCATTGCGCGTCGGCACAAGGGGCTCGCCGCTGGCGCTGTGGCAGACGCGTCATTTCATTGAAGTTCTGAGCGGGGTTTGCCCGGAGCTGCGGGACGGCGGGCTGCAGGAGCAGATCATCGCCACCACCGGCGACGCCGTGCTGGACCGCCCGCTGGCCGACATCGGCGGCAAGGGGCTGTTCGCCAAGGAAATCCACGAGGCGCTGCTGGACGGGCGGGTGGATTTCGCCGTGCACAGCCTGAAGGACCTGGAAACCGAGCTGCCGCGCGGCGTCGTGCTGGCGTGCACGCTGAAGCGGGAGGATCCGCGCGATGCGCTGATCCTGGGCGCGCGGTGCGGGGCGGCGGCGGACGGCGATCCGCTGGCGGTGCTGCCGCTTGGGGCCGTGGTTGGCACGTCCTCGGTGCGGCGGCAGGCACAGTTGCTGCACCGGCGGCCGGACCTGACGGTGGTGGGGATGCGCGGCAACGTGCAGACGCGGCTTGGGAAGCTGCGGGACGGGCAGTGCGACGCGACGACCCTGGCGCTGGCGGGGCTGCGGCGGCTGGGGCTGGATTTGCCGACCATCGCGGTGCTGGAGCCGGAGATGATGGTGCCGGCGGCGGGCCAGGGGATCGTCGGCGTCACCGTGCGGGCGAAGGACGCCGATCTGCTGGCGCTGCTGGCGGCGATCGAGGATGCGGAGGCGCGGGCCGCGGCGACGGCGGAGCGGTCGCTGCTGCAGGAACTGGACGGGTCTTGCCGGATGCCGATTGGCGGGCACGCGCGGCTGCTGGCGGATGGCCGGCTGACGCTGACGGGGATGGTGGCGCGGGCGGATGGCTCGTTCCTGCTGACCCGCAGCCTGACGGGGCGGCCGGCGGATGCCGAGCGGCTGGGGCAGACGCTGGGGACGAGCCTGCGGGCGGATTCGCCGATGGATATTTTCGACTGAGGGGGAGGCGCTGCCCGGTTCAGCGCCTTGGGGGCGTGTCCTGGCCTGGCGGCGGGGTGGTCACGAGCGGGCGGCGGCGGCCTGCGCCGCGCCGGATCGCTATGAGGTCTGCGCGGCCATGGCCGGCATGGCGGTGTTCCGCTGCAGGCTCTGTCTGAGCGACGCGGTTTCGGGCGTGGGGTTCTCGAACGCGGCGATGTAGCTGCGGAGCGTGGTTTCGATATGGGTTTCGGTCGGCTGGCCGCGGGGCGGGGCGTCGGGCCTGGCCGGCGGCTGGGTGGCGGCGCTGCCGTGCTTCTTGGCTTCGGCGACGATGGCCTTGATCTCGGCTTCCTCGGCCGGGGTGGTCTGCGCCTCCGGCACGGGCGGGGTGGGCGTTGGGGCTGGCGCGGGCCGGACCCTTTGGCCGCGGCGGCGGAGCATCATGGTGCGCTCGCTTTTGTCGGCGCTGCCGTTCAGGGCGTTGGCGCGGTCGAAGGCCTGGAGCTGCTCGGGCAGCGGCATGGGGTCGCGGACGAGGCGGCCGAGCAGGGCAAGCGCCGCGATGGAGAAGGCGATGGTGCGGCCGGCGTTGACGCAGTCGGCGCGGGTTTGCGGGCTGTAGGCGTCGATGGCGCTGTAGGCCATCTGGCGCGCGAGGTTGGTGTCGACCGGGCCGCCCTGGAACAGGTCGATGAGGTGGTTGGCGACGATGGCCCTGAGGCCGACGCAGGGGTCGATGATGGGGGCGATGACGGGGCGGCTGGCGGGGTCGATGGCGGCTTCTGGGTTCGACACGGTGGGGCGACCTTGGTGTTGTTGGTTTGTTCTTACACGAATAGGTTGTGTTAGGCAAGGGAAATCTTCTTGGGGTGGTAGAGGTCGATCGTCGGTGTGTCAATTTGTTGCCGTGAAGCCTGTTGAAACTTGGGCAAACTACTGTCATCCAGTCGTTTGTGACGGCTGCCCATTTCGAGTGGGAGGGCGAGAAGACTGGCAGAAAACGGCGCAATCACGCCGTCACCTTTGGGATGGCCCGTTCGACGTGGCGGACGATCTGGAGAATGAGGCGGTTGTTGCGGCATATGTTTCTGCGGCTGCTGAAGCCCCTGACCCGGCGATCTTGCTGGCTGCGTTCGAGGATGTGGCCAGAGCGCGTGGCATAAACTGGCCTACTGGAGGTTCCCATGAAGACGATCGGGGTGGGCGAGGCTGAGAGCCGGTTCGACGAGTTGCTGGATTGGGTCGAGGCTGGCGAGGACGTGGTGATCACGCGCTGCGGCAAGGTGGTGGCGCGCCTGGTGCCTCCCGGCACGGCGTTTGGCCGCGGGCGTGGCCGGGGGGCCGCACAGCGCATCCGGGCGATGCGACGGGGTGTGACGCTTGGCGGGATTGCGATTGAGGACATGGTCAGCGAGGGGCGTTTGTGAGCGTGCAGGATTTCATCCGCACCGTGGCGCCGCCGCCGGACTGGCTGGAAAGAGCCTGGGCCGGCGCCAGGTACCGCGGCATTGCGGCGCTCACGCCCGAGGACACCGAGGCCGAGATCGCCGCGTATCGTCGCAGCGGGGAGGATGATGCTGCCGATCTTGGAGGTTCGTGAGCGGGGCGGTCGTTGATGCCAGCGTGGTGGTGTTGGGTATTGCCGCGCTGGTTTGTGCTATAGAGAGGCCACGAACAGGCGGGCGATCATCGCTCGGTTGCGGGAGAGCGAGGCGGCGTTGCTGGCGCGCGGCGTGGCGCATGCGGCTCTGTTCGGCTCGCGCCCTCGGGGCGATGAGCGTCCAGACAGTGATACCGACATCATGATCGAGATTGACCCCGATGCGCACCTTGGCGTGTGGGGGTATGCGGGGGTAAACGGGTATATCGCGAATCTGTTCGACGGGCCGGTCGATGTCGTCAACCGGGATGGGTTGAAACCGCATGTGCGGCCCGCTGCGATGGCCGATGCGACCTGTGCGTTCTGAGCGGGAAGCCATCCGCCGCTGGCTGAACGACATCCGGCACAACATCGCCATGGCCGAGCGGTTTGCCACGGGGATGACCTATGCAACATTCAAGGGTGACGACCCTCACCTTTATGCGGTGACACGATGCCTGGAGATCATCTCAGAAGCATCACGGAGTTTGCCGAAGGAGCTGAAGGCCCGCCACCCGTCGATCGAGTGGCGCGGCATGGCGGCGGCGGGAAACATCTATCGTCAGGAATATGAAGATGTCGCGGCACGGGAGGTATGGGATACCTTGACGCTGAATCTGCCGCCGTTACTCGTCGAGGGCGAGTTGGCCACCCTAGGTGCCGAGTGAAATGCGGCGACACGCGAGCATTGGCTTGGAAGCCACCGAAGTGGCTATTGCTCTTGCTCTATTATATGATCGATAAAAGGAATATTTTCGGTTTTTAGCGCTAAGTCCCCAAGGAAGTCCACAATGCGGTGTTCGTTTGTGAAATGTACGTGGTGATCTGCGTCCAAAGCGATAGAGATCTCTTGCGCACCGGCCATCTCCACGCGAAAAGGATGGAAAAAAGAGCGATTGTTCATAACAAGCGAGTCTATTGTAATTGCTTTTCCTTTGTATCGAAAAAATATTCTTACCACGTCGAACTTTACTTCTCCCACTTGCTTAGTTGAGTAATCATTGATCGCTAAATCGGTAATGTTATTGCGACGCTTTAGTGCGCCATATACTGTGGCGTCAGGCTCACCTCCCCGCAAGCGGATTAAAGCCTTTATTTGGGCTTCTCGTCTACTTATGGCATCATTATCGTCATCAATTAGGCGAAGTTCCTGAGCAATGGCGCTGTATATCCCAGCATTATGCACCTTTCCAGCCGAGTCGTCGGAAAACAGATAAATCATTGTTGCAATCGGCAAATAGATGCCCCACATCAGAACAAACAGCTTTGCCCACAGACGTACGAGTGGCACTCTTGTTCTCCGTAAATCAAGTCATATCTCACTCAGCAATAATCAGCACGAATCCGGATAGAATGCAATACCAGAACATATACAGCCACAAACCGTTCGTCTGCACGAGCGTCGGCATGGCGTGTTAGAGCAGACGAGCAACCCCGCCTGCGGCTTCACTGGAATGAGTTATGCCGTTGATATGGCCACAGATTCACCGTAGTACTATCTCATGTTTGCCATGCCGACGAGAAGGCTGTCTCGTTGAGTTTGACCCACATAGGCAAACGCCACGCACGCACGGCCGTTTAATGCTGATCGTACTCGCCGGTCTAACTGAATTGATAGACTGCCTGACGGTTCCACACCCCGCTCGATCACGCCGCGACCGGCTTCTTGCGCGGCCGGCCGGCAACCCGCGGGCGGAACCGGGCATCAAGGATCGCCCGGTTTTCCCGCATGGCATGGCAGGCGATCTGGACAGCCACCGGGATCGGACTCTCCCCCGCAAGGTAAGCCTTCACCGTGCTGGCGGAGAAGCCGAAAATGTCCGCCATTTCGTTGGTGCTAAGTTCCATCTCGCGCTTCCAGGCGCGAAATTCATCCGCCGTCATGGCGGTCTGCTCGCTTGCCATCACTTCAATCGAGTCGGCGGAATAATCAATTCCGTTCGCCCATTCGATGCCGGTGCCATAGTCGATCACCGTAACCTGACGGAACGCGGCTTCGTCCTTCAATGCGGCGAAATACGCCTGCCGGTGGACAACACCCGTCATGTCCACGACCGCCACCCCGCCGTCCTGCCATGTCACCTTCAGCCGGTATCCCGGCTGCGCCTCGATGGCGGCAATCCTGCGGGCGTTCGTCATCATGGCCTGGATCTCCTCACCGGAACCGTTGGGTTGCCCTGGTCCCACGCAACCATCAGCCGCTCGAGATTCGCCTCGATCCTGGCCCACTCAAGCACCGCCGCCCGGTCCTTGAGCGACCCGGCAATGACCTGAAGATCGGGCAGGGACACGACCATGTCACCCTCCGGAGACGCGGCGTGGAAGTGTGGCATCCGATGCTTCTTCGTGTCGTCTGGATAAACACGAATCTGCACGTTGCCGATGGTATGGAGTCGCGGCATCTCTGGCTTCCAGATAAGCATCCGGAAAACCTATGTCAATAGAAAACCTGGTTTTCCATCGCATGAGGTAACACGAACGGCTCACGCGGACTGAGAACGGATCGGTGCCCTGGCAGAATGCCGCACGCCCGAATCCTCCAAATTCGTTTCCACACTGCCGGTTTCCCCACCCGAAGCACGTCTCTGCCAGGCGCAACCCGGCCAACCTCCCACACCCTCTCCGCCAACGCCGATCGGCAGTCACCGCATGAAGCCGGAAAGTTCATTATCCGCGCTGAATTTCTCGACATTCCCGGGCGTAACCAACTCGAACCCGGTATCGATACGAGGCGGCACCGTTTCCCCCTTCGCCGCGGCGATGGCGGTTTTCACGCCCTCATACCCCTCGCGATACAGCCTCTGGCCGACGTCCGCCTGGATCCACCCCGCCTTCAGCAGCGCCAGCGCATTCGGCGCGCCGTCAAAGCCGATGATCCGGACCTTGCCTTTTGGATACTTCAACGTCCGCAGCGCCGCCACCGCGCCGATGGTGCCGTCGTCCCACGCGTTGGCGATCGCGCTGACGTCGGGATGGGCGCGCAGTTCCCGGGTCACGCCGGCCTGCGCCTCCGTCAGGGTCCAGTCGGTCTGCACTTCCAGCACGGTCACGTGCGGCTTCAGTTGCTGCAGCCGATCCAGGAAGCCCTGCCGCCGATCGCGCCCGGAGGACTGGCGCAGGCTGCCGTTGACCAGGATCACCTTGTCGGAGTCGCCGATGACCCCGGCCAGCCACTCGGCCTGCGCGCGGGCGGCGGCGAGGTTGTCGGTCCCGACATAGCTCCTGATCGGCGCGCCATCGATTCCGGTATCGACGGCAACGAACGGAATGCCCTTCTTGGCCGCGCGCCGGACGATCGGCGCGATGCCCGTGGAGTCCACGGGCGCGATGGCAATCGCCTTCGCGCCCTGGGCGATCACCTGGTCGATGGCATAGATCTGGCTGGCGAGCGCGCCTTGCGCCGAGGGGCCCGCGACAAGCAGCCGGACGCCGGCCTCCCGGGCGGCGTCCACGGCGCCTTTGTTGATCAGCGTCCAGCCCTGGTTCGGCGCCGACTTGGTGACGTAGCCGACGACCAGCGACTCGTCTGCCTGTGCCGCGAAACCCAGATGCACGGAAAGCGGAATAAACAGCAGGACGGCGATGAGTGTTCCGATACGCTTCATTTCGTTTCCCCCATGCGTGGCCGTTGCCCGCAGGCACTTGCTCCAGTCCGCCGATCATTCTACCCGCATCCGCGCGCCCTGTCGGCATTGATGTTCCGGCGCGGGACCTGCTTGCGCCAACAGCCGGTTCCATGCGGCCCAGGGCTGGCGGCCCGCATGGGAAAATGCCAGTGCGCTGCGTCAGTCTGACAGGCGTTGGTGCGCTTGCGCCGGCCGCCGCGATGGACTTCGCCTCGGTGCCGGTCCATCGAGGTTGACAGCACCATCGCCCATGCGCCAAGCCGTGACCGGACCACCACCTTTCCGCGTGGAGCCGTGGGAGCAGGGATTGCCATGACCGGCTATGTCGGCGCGCATCATGAATTTCACGACGCGGTGTTCGTGCAGGGCTGGGCCGATCGTTTCGCTCCCACGCCACCGCGGATTGCTTTGTTTGATATGATCCTTGCCCGGGTTGATCGGCTGGGCGGGCCGGATCTGCATGTGCTCGAACTGGGCCTGGGGCCAGGATACATGGCCCGGCATGTCCTGCAACGAAATGCCACGGTCAGCTACGAAGGGCTGGACTTCTCCGACGTGTTCTTCGAGGTCGCGAAACGAACCATCGGTCCGTTCATGCCGCGTGTCGTCCTGACCAAGGCCGATCTGCTGGACCAGAACTGGCCGCGGCGCCTGTCCCGCCGGCCTGGCGCGATCCTGTCGACCTGGGCCCTGCACGACCTTGGAAGCCAGGAGGCCGTCGCGGCCGTGTACGCCCGTTGCCACGAAATCCTCCCCATCGGCGGCATCCTCGTCAACGGAGACTTCATCAAGCCGGCCGGCACGACATGGTCATACGAGCCGGGCCGCTTCGAGATCGAACGGCATCTCGAGCTTCTCCGCCAGGCTGGCTTTGCCCATCCGGCCTCGCTCGCCGAGTTCGAAACGAATTTGCAGAGCCCGACCGCCGCGCAGAATTACGTCTGCCTGTCCGCAACGAGGTAGCAATCGCCGCGGCGCGGCAACCGGTCTCTCGGTCAACTCTTTTCGAAATCGATTCGCTCGACCACCGGCAATCCCTGCAGGAACCGGCGCAGGCAATCCATCGCCAGTTCCACCGCCCCCAGCCGGATCCATTCCCGCCCGCCCAGGATGCGCGAGCGGCGGAACGCCACCCGGTCCGCCGTGGCGATGGCGATCCAGATCGTGCCGCCAAGGTCGATCCGGTCCGCACCCTCGTCGAGCGCGATCAGCACCGCCAGGGCATGCGTCGCCCCGGTCTGCTCCCGCGCCGCCCGGGCCACGGCCTCGGTCGTTTCCTGGTCGAGGTCGGGCGGCAGGCGGACGCCGAACAACTGGTCCAGGTGGCGCGCCACGGTGCCGTGCCGGAACACCGTCTCGGCGCCGGGCAGGTGCGCGATGCGGGCGGCGATCTGGCCGGCGGTGAAGGTCTCCACCAGGCTCAGCGTCGCTCGTTCCGCAGCCAGCGCGGCCAGGACGACGCCTTCCAGCGTCTGGTCGTCTTCCGCAATGATGAAGTTGCCCAGCCGCCGCCGCACCTCGGCCGTCACCGGCGCCAGCTTGCGGTTCACCTCGTCCATGTCGGCGCCGCGCAGCGTCAGCTTGGTTTCAATCTGCGGATAGTGCGCGCGGAAGCCAAGCTTGATGCCGCCCTCGGGATCCAGCGCCTCCACCCCGGCCAGCAACTGGTCCACATGCGATTCGCCCAGCCCGTAGGAGTGGAACCGTTTCAGGTGGATCGACGCCGGCGCGCCGGAGCGGGCCAGGATGCGCGGAATCACCTGCTCCTCCAGCATCCGCCGCAGTTCGCGCGGCACGCCGGGGGTGAAGAAGAAGCGCGCCGCGCCGATGTCCAGCGCAAAGCCGCAGGCCGTGCCGATGGGATTGTCGATCAACTCCGCCGTCGCCGGCAGCATCGCCTGCTTGACGTTGTTCGGCGGCATGGTGCGCATGCGGCGGGTGAAGAAATCCTCCATGCGCCGCAGCCAGGGCTCGTGCAGCACCAGGTCCACGCCGGCGGCCCGGGCGGCGATTTCCTGCGACAGGTCGTCGACCGTCGGGCCGAGGCCGCCGTTGACGATGACCGCGTCGGCGCGTCCGGCGGCAAGCCGGAAGGCGGACAGCAGGGCCTCGCGGTCGTCGCCGACGGTCGTGCCCCAGTAGACCGAAAGCCCGGCATCCTCGAGCTTCTGCGCCATGGTGGAGAAATTCGTGTTGGTGATCTTGCCCGTCAGGACCTCGTCGCCGGTGCAGATGATCTCGATGCGCATGCGTCCTCCCCGTGCCTGTCCCCTTCGGGCGCCGCAGCTTGGTCGGGTCGGGCGGACAGGGCAAGGGCGATCCGCCCGCGCCGGCGCGCCGGCGCGCCGGCGGCGGTTGCGACTCGATTCCGAAACTGCATAGCGCCGGGCAGCGTGTCCTGGCATCCCCACGCGAGAAAAGCCCGTCAGCAATCGGCCCTTGCGGTTCCGTGGGCCAGTTCCTTAAAGGGAGTCATGAAATGGCCGGCCGTCGGGTATCCGTTCCATGAGCAGCCCGGTCGGGTTCGCGCGCCGCTTCGCCCTGGCGGCGGCCCTGGCCCTGCTGGCCGGATGCAGCGGGTCGGTCAAGGTCGGGCCGGACGCCGTCGCCGGGCTGGCGCCCGATGGCACCGTGGACATGCAGCAGGTCCAGGTCGCCTATATCGGCAGCGGCGGCGGCGGCAGCGGCACGCTGTTCTATCGCGGCCGGGCCTACCCGTTCACCGTCGGCGGCCTGGGTATCGGCGGCATCGGGCCTCCTCGATGGAAGCCAAGGGCGAGGTCTACAAGCTGGCCGACATCGCCCAGTTCCCCGGCGCCTACGGCCAGGCTCGTTACGGCTTCGCCTTCGGCACCAAAAGCGCCGGCGACCTGTGGCTGCAGAACGAAGCCGGCGTGATCATGCATCTTCATGCCAAACGCGAGGGGCTGGTGCTCAGCCTGGGCGGCGATGCGGTCGTTATTTCGATGCAATAGCTGCGCAGGCCCGGCCACGGGCGCAACCGCCCTGTCCCGGCCACCCGCCAGGGCCGCGTGCGTCGCCGTCTTCCTGCTGCTGGGACTGCTGCCCGCGCGGGCCGAGGTATCGCCGCAGGACGGCTACACCAAGGACGGGGCGCCGCAGATCCATATCGAGCTGGCGCCCTATCTCTGGCTGCCGGCCAGCAACGCCCAGGTGACGCTGGGCAACGGCGCCACCGCGGCGGCCAGCGCCGGGGTCCCGAGCCTGTCCCAGCTCGCCAACGTGCTGACGGGCGCCTTCATGGGCGTGGGCGTGCTGCGCTACGGGCCATGGTCCGGTGAACTGAACATCGACTATGTCGGCGCCTCGCAGAACAAGGGCCTGCCGCCGGACGTGCTCGGCCGGCCGCGCTCCCTGACCATCGACGTCTCGACCGTGCGCGTGGCGCCCGGCATCGGCTACCAGGTGTTCAACGGCTTCGTCGGCGGCATTCCCGCAACCCTGGACGGGCGCGTCGGCTTTGCCTGGTTCTCCGCCAGCAGCACGCTCGATCTCGACCGGATCGGCCTGCTGGGCCGCGAACGGGTGATCGGCATCAGCCAGAGCGGCGACTTCACCCAGCCCTGGCTGGGACTGCGGGGAGCGATCTATCCCAGCCCGCGCTGGCGCTTCATGCTCGAGGCGCAGGGGCAGGGGTTCGGCGTCAGCGGCGGCTCCTGGGGCTGGCAGGTTTCCGCCATCGGCACCTGGGCGGCTACGTCCTGGCTGAACCTCAACGCCGGCTTCATGGCCTTGCACGAGTCCGGCAACCTGGACGCCAGCCGCGCTGTCAAGGCCTTCAACGCCACGCTGTATGGGCCGGTGCTCAGCGTTTCTTTTACGTTCTGAACTGGACGGGCGGCGTCCCGCCCAGTATACTGCAGGAGCAGTCGTGGCGCTGCAACGACTTCACCGTTGCCGGCACGCTGTGCCGGGTCACGAACGGGAGGATGGATCATGACGGCGAATGGATGGCGCGTCGGCCGGCGGCAGCTGGGTGGCGGCACGCTGGCGGCGATTCTGATGATCGGCCTGGGCGCCGGGGACGCTTTTTCGTTGCAAATCCGTGATACCAGCCCCAGGGCGAACGCGGTCATCCACGGGCGCCACGCCGCTTTCGTGCTGCGCTTCGACGGGCCGGTCGATCATATCCGGTCGCGCATGGAAATCGTCCAATCGGGCAAGGTGATCCACGTGCTGGTGCCGCGTGAGGACAGCGCGCCGAATGTTCTGTTCGCGTCCGGCGAGACGCCACCACCCGGGCAGTATACCCTGCATTGGCAGGTCCGCGCCGAGCAGGGCAGCGTGGTCAGTGAAGGCGACCTTCCGTTCTCGGTGCAACAATAGCGGGCGCCGCGGGCCATCACGGTAAGGCAACGGCCACTGCCGCCAGGGCCGCGCTGCCCGCCCGCGCCTTTTCGTTGTGGCTACGGCGCCGCGACGGCGCGGTAATAAAGCCCGTTCGCGCCATAGGCCGGCGACAGCCAGTAGCCGCCACTGCCGGAGCAATAGTAGTACGGCGTGCCGCCGCGCGGGGAATAGGCACAGCCGCCGGGCAGGGCGGCGAAGCTGGCACCGGCGGCCACCCCGGCGGCATAGCCGCTCGCCGAGCCGGCCGCGACGCCGGCATTATAGGCGTTCGCGGTGTTCGCCGCCGCAACGGTCGCGCCCACGGCGGTTCCCACCGCCGCGCCGGCCAGCGCGGCGCCGGCATAGCCCCAGCCGCTGCCGCCGCAGTTGTAGCAACCCGAGGCGCCGTAATAATTCACCGTCGCCGGCTGATGGTAATACCCGCCGTACGACGCCGTGGTGCCGTAATAGCCGGTGTGCGCCACCGCGCCACCGCTCGTCGCCGTGGCATGATAGTAACCCCCGTAATCACTGGCATGATAGGCACCCGTGGCGTTCGCCTCGGTGCCGTGCGCATAGCCGCCGGCATCGCTGGCGTGATAGGCGCCTGTGGCATTTGCCGCCGAGCCATGCTCATAGCCGCCGAGATCGCTGGAATGCGCCACGCCCCGGGACGAGACCGTGGTGGAGTGCTGGTACCCACCGTAGCTGCCGCTGTGCGTGTAGCCGCCCCCGGAATCGGCATGCCAGCCGCCGCCGGCGCCATGCCAGCCGCCGCCGCTGCCCCAGCCGTGGAAGCCGCCGCCGCCTTCCAAGCCATGGTAACCGCCGCCGCCGTGGAACCATGCCAGGCCCGACTGTGGCGACAGGGCCAGGATCATTGCCGCCCCGGCTGCCAGAAGCTTCTCTCGCATAACCGCAGTCCCTTCCGTTGTGATTGCCGTCAGGTAACGAAACGCCGGCCTACGGCTGTTTTGCCGGCGGCGGTCTGCCCGCTGCCGGACGCGGCGACTCGGCCGGCGGCGGCGCGAAGGCCATGCGCTTCGCCGCTTGCGCCCTGGACGAACTGAACGCTGTCATGTCGACCGGCATGTTCAGCTTCCAGTCGGAATAATCCGTCTGGTACAGCGCGTGCGCCGGCTCGTTCGGATAGGTCACGCGCACCATCCGTGGCAGATGGTCGGCCGCGCCGATCCACAATTCCGCCTGCACGTTGTCGCCTTCGATCGCCACGATGTCGGTTGTCGTACGGCCCACCACCACCGATTGGCCGACATAGAACGCCGACTTCAGGTTCTTGTCGAACACCTCGCACGGCCGGGAGACGATGACGTCCGCGAACGGGAAATAGATCGCGCCGATGTCCCACGCCGCATCCAGCATCTGGTCGATCGTCGGCGGTGCCTTGGCGATCGCGACCAGGTTCGCCGACGGCACGAAGGCCATCATGGTGTTGCCATCGTAATAGAATTCGTCCGGCACGCCGTCGCCGGGCCTGATGACCCGCAGCTTGTCGGGCCGCTGCAGCGTCACGTGGCTGAGCACGGTGTAGAACAGCGGCTGCCCGTTGCGCGCATTCCGTTGATAGGTGTCGACCGCCGTGAACGACATGGTGCGGGCGCTGCCCAGGGTGTCGCACGCGGCGTGCAGGATGGCGAGCACCTTCGGTTCGATCTTCGGCGGCCCGGCCGGCTTTGTCGCGCCGTCCTGCGCCGCGGCCGGAGCCAGGCGCGCCGCGCCAACCACCAGCAACGCCGACAGGGCGAGCCGACCAAAACAACTCATGACAATTCGCATCGGCTTGTCTTCCCCATTGCGCGCGGTCCTGCTGTGCAGCGACGTTACGCATCCGGCCGGAAACAGCAACGCGGCAGGGCGCCATGCATGACGCCCCGCGGCCAACCACGGCAGACCGGTCCCACCCCGGGCCGCGCGGCCCGGGAGGAAATAGTTCGGCTAGGACGCCAGCGTGATCTCCACCCGGCGGTTCTTGGCTCGTCCCGCTGCCGTATCGTTCGACGCGACCGGCGAGGCCTCACCCCAGCCCTTGGCCGAAACCATGTCCGGCTTCACGCCCTGGGAGATCAGGAACTGCATCACATCCTCGGCACGCTTCTGCGACAGTTCCTCGTTGGAGGTGATCCCTTCCTGCTTCAGCCGCGGGCCGATCGGCGCGTTGTCGGTGTAGCCGTTGACGACAAGCTTGTTTTCCTGCGTCGATGCCAGCCTCTGCGCCAGCTTGGCAATGATCCGCTTGCCGGCCGCCGACATGTGATAGCCGCCCGACGGGAACAGCAGGTCACTGTTGACGGTGTACTTGATCGCCCCCTGCAGCCGGGAAATCTGCTGCTGCTGCGTGGCAATCTGCTGCTGCTGCTGCGTCACCTGCGACTGCAGCTGCTGGTTCTGCGCCTGCAGGGCGTCGTAGTCGGATCTCGACACGCACCCTGCCAGCACGAACGCGGCTGCCAGCGATCCCGCGGCGAGGCTTCGTTGTATCGGCTTGTTCATCACGACCGTTCTCCTTCCTGAGGTTTCCAGGTGGTGCGGCCTTCGCACCGGCCTGGCGGGTCCCACAGCGGCAGTCCACGCATCCCGCGGGCGCCGCGATCTAGTTTGCGTCCTGTCCCGCGCGATAGGCGGCCTCGAGCTTCCGCACGTCCGCCGGCGTCAGCTTCGGCCGCTCGAGTTGGATCGTCAGCTTGTCGATCTTGCCGGTGAACCGGAACGGAACCTGATAATCCCGGTCGTCCACCGGCGTGCCGGTATCCAACCCGATGTCGAAGGTTTCGTCGATCGGCAGCATGATGGGGATGGTTTGCTCCAGCGTCTGAGTCGAAACGGTCGTGCCATCCACCTTGAATGTCCCGGTGCCGGAACGGCCAAGCCCGCTGGCGTTGTTGTAGGCCAGCGTGGCGAAGCCAAGCCCGTCGTAATGGAAGTCGTATTCAAGCGTGTGCTTGCCGGGAGCCAGCGCCTCGGCGCCTTCCCAGCGCACCCGCTGCAGGTTCAGCAGGTTCCAGGTGAAAACAGGCTTGCCGTGCAGCAGATACAGCGCGTAGCCGCCGAAGCGCCCGCCATCGGTCACGACCATGCCCTCGGCGCCACCCTCCGGCACGTCGATGCTGGCGGTGATGGTATAGGACGTCGCCAGCAGGTTGGGCGCGGCGCCCGTGGGAATGCCGGCAACCGGGACCCCCGCGTAGGTGAATTCGGTACGGCCCGCCGACAGCGACGGCCGCGGCGTCACCATGCGCGTAACGGCCGAGGCATCCAGCGGCAGCACCTGGTATTTCGCGAACTCACCGAACATCAGGTCGGTCATTTCCCGCATCCGGCGCGGGTTCTGCGCCGCGACGTCGGTGTACTGGGTCCAGTCGTGCCGGAGGTCGTACAGTTCGAATTTAAAACCACTCGCCGGATCGAGCACCACGTTGCCCAGGCCCGCATCCCACGGCGCGCGGGTGGGAACGGCGCTGAGCATCCAGCCATTGTCATACAGGCCCTGCACGCCCATCATTTCGAAATACTGTGTCCGGTGCGGCGACGGCGCGCTGGCGTTGCCGAAGCTGTACACCATGCTGACGCCCTCGATCGGCTTTTGCGTGATGCCGTCAACGGTGTTCGGCGCGGCGATGCCCGTTGCCTCCAGGATTGTCGGCACGATGTCGATCACGTGGTGGAACTGCGGGCGGATGCCGCCCTTGTCGGTAATCCGCGCGGGCCAGGAGATCGCCACGCCCTGCCGCACGCCGCCGAAGAACGATGGCACCTGCTTGGTCCATTTGAACGGCGTATCGAACGCCCAGGCCCAGCCGACGGCCATGTGCGGATAGGTCTGGTCGCTGCCCCAGACGTCGTACCACGCCATTTGCTGCTCGGCCGTCAGGGCAACGCCGTTGAAGGTCAGAAGTTCGTCCGGCGTGCCGTTTGGCGTACCTTCGGCCGAGGCGCCGTTGTCGCCGCTGATGTAGATGATCAGCGTGTTGTCGAGCTTGCCCATGTCCTGCACCGCCTGGATCACCCGGCCGATCTCGTGGTCGGTGTAGGCCAGGTAGGCCGCATAGACGTTGGCCTGGCGGATAAACAGCTTCTTTTCGACGCCGGTCAGTTCATCCCAGTTCTTCAGCAGGTCGTGCGGCCAGGGCGTCAGTTTGGCATCGGCCGGAATGACCCCGAGCCGCTTCTGGTTGGCGAAGATCTGCGTGCGCAGTTCGTTCCAGCCCTTGTCGAACAGATGCAGATCGCTGATCCTGCTGATCCATTCCGGAGTCGGATGGTGCGGCGCGTGGGTGCCGCCGGGCACGTAGTAGAGGAAGAACGGAATCCTGGGGTCGATGTCATTCAACTGGTGCAGCCAGTGCACCGCGTCATCCGCCATTGCGGTGGTCAGGTTCCACTGCGGATGCCCGACATAGGGGTAGATCGGCGTGGTGTTGCGGAACAGGTTCGGCTGCCACTGGCTGGTGTCGCCGCCGACGAAGCCAAAGAAATAGTCGAATCCCATGCCTCTCGGCCATTGGTCGAACGGGCCGGCCTGGCTCGCCTGATAGGTCGGGGTGTTGTGGTCCTTGCCGAACCACGACGTGCGGTAGCCGTTGTCCCGCAGGATGCGGCCGATTGTGGCGCTGTCCTTCGGGATGATCGAGTTGTAGCCCGGGAAACCAGTTGATTGCTCCGAAACGACACCAAAACCGACCGAGTGGTGGTTGCGGCCGGTGATCAGCGCCGCGCGCGTCGGTGAGCACAGGGCGGTGGAGTGGAAATTGGTGTAGCGCAGCCCATCCCTGGCAATGCGGTCGAGCGCCGGCGTGGGAATGACGCCGCCGAAGGTCGACGGCGCCGCGAAGCCGACGTCATCCGTCATGATCAGCAGGATATTGGGCGCGCCCTTCGGCGGCACCACGCGCATCGGCCAGGCCGGCCTGGACTGGTCGGCGTTCAGCCCGATCTGGCCGGTGAACGGTTGCGGCGGCGGCGGCAGCACATGCCCGTCGATCGTGGTGGTTGCATCCGGCGAGCCCGGGACGCCGGTGACCTGCTGGGCCTGGACGGCCGGCATCCCCAGAGCCAACGCCAGGCAGGCCAGCACGACGCCGCGAACCAATGTGCCACGCAGGAAGCCGCAAAGACGCATCCTCGACCCCGTCGCCGTTCATGATGCAGTGGGAACGACAGCTATCACCCGGGCCGCCGCGGTGACTATGCCAATTCGGCAAACACCGCGGTTTGCGCGCCGGATTGGCAGGCAGGTCCGATCACAAGCACTTGTGTCCGTTCGCCGTTTCTGCATAGCACAGGTGAATCTATTCACTTTGCCGTAACGGTCCCGCCGTGGCGTGGGATGCGCCCGGCGAACCGGCCCAGGGCATCATGGTCATTCCTGGCCGCGGCGCGGGCCTTTGCGGAACAGCATCCGGTTCAGGACACCTTCGCCCAGCACCTCGCCGACTTCCCGGTAGGCGAAATACGGCAGCAGGATCAGCAGCAGCACCAGGCACGTCGCGACGATCTGCAGCCAGGTGCCGCCGGCAAACTGCGCCAGCGAGACGCGGAACGACTGTCCGTGCAGCATGCCGGCGATCGCCTCCTCGGCGAGATCCAGCACGAAGAGCAGCGCAAGAAAGGCCAGCGACTTGTGAAGGATCGGGTAGATCAGCGGCTTGTTGCCGTATCGCTCTCCGATGTGGAGCGCGTGGCCGATCAGCATGAACTTGCCCAGTATCAGCGCCTTGACCGCGGCAAGACCGTAGGATGTGTAATCGATCCCCTCGGCACGCAGCACGGCGCCCTTGTAAAGCAGAAGCGTTCCGAAGCAGACGTACAGGTACAGGGACACCGCCACGTACCGCTTGAGCTCGTCCGTCGCCCTTTGACGCAGACGCCGTTTCGTTTGAACTTCGTTCATGGCACGTTTCTGTTCAGGACTTCCAGGGGGGCGCCCGGCAGCACAAGGCCGGCCAGTTGTGCAGAATAGCGAACAAATATCGCCGGGCTGTCAAGAGCCGTGTCAACAACATCCTGCGGCCGCAAACCACGCATCATCCGGCCGGGACCGGCCCGAAGCGGCCAGATCCGATGGCGTTGGCCTGAACGGCGTGGCATAGCGATGGCCGTGAAGCGGCGCCGTCCGGCGTCGCCTGCCCGAGTGCCCGTGCCATGCGACCGACCATCCACTGCCACCTCGTCAACGATCCGTTCGGCGACCCCGGGATGTACGCCGACATCATGTTCGAAGGGCGCGCCCTGCTGTTCGACATCGGCGACATCACGGCGCTGCCGCCGCGAAAGCTGCTGCGGGTCAGCCACGTCTTCGTCAGCCACGCGCACATGGACCACTTCGCCGGCTTCGACCACCTGCTGCATTTGTTCCTGGGCCGTGACAAGACGCTGGCGTTGTTCGGCCCCGCCGGCTTCATCGACCGGGTGGGGCACAAGCTGCATGCCTACACCTGGAACGTCATTCGCAACTACCAGGGCGATCTGGCGCTGGCGGTGACCGAGGTCGCCGAGGACGGCACCCTGCGCCGCGCCCGTTTCCGATCGTCACAGGCGTTCCTGCGCGAGTCCATGCCGGACGCCCGCATGGATGGCGACCTGTTGGCTTCCTGTGGTGGGCTGCGGGTTCGTTGCGCGGTGCTGGACCATGCGACCCCCTGCCTCGGCTTTGCGATGGAGGAGCCCGCGCATGTCAACATCTGGAAGAACAGGCTGGATGCGATGGGGCTGGCCGTCGGGCCCTGGCTGCGCGATCTCAAGCGCGCCGTGCTGGACGATCTGCCCGCGGCGACGCCCATCGGCGCCCTGCGCCGCAGCGGCGACGACACCGTTGCGGCGACGTTACCGCTCGGCGCGCTGCGCGGCCTGGCCGAGGTGACCGCCGGCCAGAAGATCGCCTATGTCGTCGATGTCCGTTACGTGCCCGGCAATATCGGCCGGATCAGACAGTTGGCGCTTGGCGCTGACGAACTGTTCATTGAATGCGCCTTTCTTCAGGAGGATGCGGAGCAGGCCGCGCGGAAGAACCACCTGACCGCGTGGCAGGCCGGAAGGTTGGCGCGCCTGTCGCAGGTGAAGCGGCTTGTGCCGTTCCATTTCTCCACCCGCTATATGGATCGCGGCAACGTCCCGGGCGACGAGGCCCGGACGGCCTTTCAGGAAACGGGAGGCTTTCGCAATCAGTAAAAATCCTCCGGCAGAGCCGGAGGCTTTTCGGTTGCGGGCCCCTCAAAGGGGCCTTTTCGCAACCGGCCAAGGCGCAAGAGAGTGCCGCTGCGCAGACGCGAGCGACATGCGCCCCAACGGCGAAGAACATACTCCCGGAAATGTCGAACTCTGACAGCCACCCCGGCAGAGCCGGGGGTTCTCCCCGGGGCAATAGGGATACGGCGATTGCGCGGTTGATCGATATCAACGTGTCCGCCTGGGAACCTGCCATGATCGGGGGCCGCTGCTGGGGAGCCGATATTATCGTCGAATCCGCGCGCCGTTGCGTTTCCGGCCTGATGCTGGTGACCGGTCTGCTTTGCCTCGTTGGTCCGGTGCCGGCTTGTGCCGACGCGCCCCGGCCGCCCGCCGCCTCGCCGCCGTATGAGGCCAGCATCCAGACCGCGCCGCCGCCGGTATCAACGGCAACGATAGACGCCGCGTTCATGCAGCTTCGCCGGGCGCTGATCCGGCAGGTGCCGCGGGCCATCGTGTCTTTGCCGCCCCGCCGCATGAAAGATCTGCTGGCCCGCACGCGTGCCGCGCTCAAGGCCGATCGGCTGGCGGTTGTGGGGCCGACGCTGCTGGTGGTGGTCGACCGCAACCCGGCGGCGCAGCTGCTCGTCATCATCCTTGCCCGTCCGGATCGAAACTGGCAGATGGTCGGCGGCGGCCGCGTCTCCACCGGGCAGGCCGGGCGGCATGGCTATTTCATTACGCCGACCGGGGTTTTTCAGCACACGGATGCCATCCTGGATTATCGGGCCGAGGGCACGTTCAACGAAAACCATATCCGCGGCCTTGGCCGGAAAGGCATGCGGGTCTGGGATTTCGGCTGGGTCACCGCCGTCAAAGGCTGGCGCAGCGACGGCGAAACCGGCGAGATCCGCCTGTTGCTGCATGCGACCGATCCGGACCTGCTGGAGCGGCGGCTTGGCCATCCCGCCTCGGAAGGATGTGTGCGGATCTCGGCGGCGATGAACACGTTTCTCGATAAATACGGCGTCCTGGATGCCGATTACGAGGCCGCCGCCGCGGACGACCCCAGCTACGAAGCCGTTCTACGGCCGGACCGTACGCCGACCGCGTTTGCCGGGCGTATGCTGGTGATCATCGATTCGTCCATGCCGATGTCGTAGCGTCCGCAACAGTTGGGTCAGCGCAGATAGGCTTCGCTGGCGTAGCGCCGCATCATGCGCTGGCTGTTGAAGTAGTAACCGATGTTGCCGATGCTCTGCCGCATCATGTCGCGCCACCGGTTCGTATCGCTGTAGTAAAGTGGCAGGACGACCTGCTCCAGCCTGGCGTAGAGCAGGTTGGCGTGGTTGTCCGCCGCGGCCGCATCATCCTCGGTTCCGATGGCCCAGCCGTTGACGCCTTCCACGCAGGCCTCGGCCCACCAGCCGTCGAGCACGCTGAGGTTCAGCACGCCGTTGAGCGCGGCCTTCATGCCGCTGGTGCCTGACGCCTCCATCGGCGGCAGCGGGGTGTTCAGCCAGACGTCGACGCCGCTGACCATGACCTGTGCCAGCCGCATGTCGTAATTCGGCAGGAAAACACAGGTGATCCGGCCGCGAAGCTGCTGCGTCAACTGCACCAGGCGGCGGATGGCGGCCTTGCCTTCCTCATCCCTGGGGTGGGCCTTGCCCGCCAGCACGATCTGCAGCGGATGCCGCGCGGCGATCGCCGCCACCCGCTCGACATCCGAGAACAGCAGCAGGGGGCGCTTGTAGCCTGTCATTCTCCGCGCAAAACCAAGCGTTGCAATGTCGCGCTCCAGCCGGATGCCTGTCAGCGCGTGCACGTGCCCGACAAGCTCGGTCTTGGCGGTCAGGTGGCAATCCCACAGCCTGTCGTTGGGAAGCTGCATGGCGCGCACGAGGATTTCCGGCTCATGGTGCCAGTTCGGCCATGTCTCGCTGTACAGCTTGGCAAAGGCTGCGTGTGTCCAGAGTCCGACATGCACGCCGTTGGTGATGGCGTGAACCCGGTATCCGGGGAACATGTGGCGCGTCGTTTCGGCGTGGCGGCGCGCCACGCCATTCGTATAGCCAGACAGGTTCAGGGCGAGTTGGGTCATGCTGAGCTGCGTGCTTCCGGCGATCTGCCTGAGTTCGTCGATATCCACCAGGTCGTCGGCCATTGACGCGAACAGTTCGTACGAAAATCGATCCTGGCCGGCCTCGACCGGCGTATGGGTCGTGAACACGCAGCGTTCCCTGACCTCGGCCAGGTCGTACAGCGGCTCCCCCGGCCGCACGTCTTCCTCGGGGAAGCGGTATCTGTTCAGCAGGTCCAGCGTGAGGAAAGCCGCGTGTCCCTCGTTCAGGTGATAGGTATGAAGGCGGAAGCCCAGGGCCTGCAGCAGCCGCATGCCGCCAAGGCCGAGGATCAGTTCCTGCTTCAGGCGGTACTTTTCGCCGTCGCTATAAAGATAGTGCGTCAGTTCGCGATCCTCGGGCAGGTTCTGTTCCAGGTCGGAATCGAGAAGAAGGATCGGTATCGTATCGCCGTGCGGGCTGGTGTGGACATAAAGCCAGGGGCGGACCCAGACCGCGCGCTGCTCGATCCGCAGCGCCACCATGGCGTCGAGCGGCTTGCAGAATTGCGCCGGGTCCCACCAGTCCGGGTGCTCGACCTGCTGGCCGTCGGCGGCGATTTCCTGCCGAAAGTATCCTGCCCGGCTGATCAGGGTCACGAACACGACCGGAATCTGCAGATCCGCACAGGATCGCGCCGTATCGCCGGCGAGGACGCCGAGCCCGCCGGAATAGGTGCGCATCTCGGGGTGGATGGCGATTTCCATCGAGAAGTAGGCGATATGCGTCCGGTCGATGAACCTTTTCAGAAGCTGAGTCATTGCGCTTCCGTTCCTGGTGTGCGGTTTTTCATGGAGGTGCGGCAGGGCCATCATGCTTTACTTCGATGTTGCCGGGAAGCGGGGGGTCTTTCAAGCGAGAGCCTGGTTGGTTGAGCGGGCTTTCGGACGCCGGCGCTGCATGGCGTTCGTGGATTTGTGCGTGGTGGCGATGCTGTTCCGGCGTGGTGCCTCCGCCGGGAGAGGCACCACCCCGACCCACAGCCACTCCCAAACTCCAAGCCAGACAGGCTCCGACATCCCGTCTGGCCGCCGCGGCGCGGTCTCGATAGAGTTCCGGCGCCGGTTGCCGGCCGTGCCGCATGAACGTCTCTTGCCTGTCCTCGCCGCCGAAATGAGTTTTGACCGATGCCGATTACCGGAGCCAGGCCGCCGACGTTCGTCGATACCGTCTGGCAGCTTGTCTATCGCTGCATTTTCCCGCTTGCCCGAACCTGGTGGCGGCTGAGCGGGGCGCGGCATGAAGGCGCGCTCGTTGCGGTTCATGTCGGTGACGCGGTGTTGCTGGTGCGCGCGTCATACCGGTCCGCATGGTCGTTCCCGGGCGGCGGCATCCGGCGCGGGGAAACGCCGGCGGCGGCGGCCCGGCGCGAGCTGATCGAGGAACTAGGGCTGACAGGCGGCCACTTGACACCCGTCGGCACGGCGTGCGGCCGATGGGACGGGCTGCGCGACCGGGTGCATTTCTTCGACCTGCGGCTGGACCAGCTGCCGCCGCTGCAGCCTGACAACCGCGAAATCGTTGCGGTCCGGCTGGTGCCGGCCGCGGATCTGCGCGGCCTGCCGCTGACAGCGCCGGTGATCGCCTATCTGGACGGGTCTGTTTCGCCCGATCATCGATGCGGGTGCCACGACCGGGCCTCGGGCGGCGCCGGTGCGTGACGTGACCGGAGCGGCTGGCGATACCGTTACTTGGCCGTCGTGGAGCCGCCGCGCGGTTGACTCGTCCCCGGTGATGCGGGTCACTGCATCCATCCGTCCAGGCACAGAAGGAACGCCAATGAATCGTCTCGATGGCAAGGTTGCCCTGATCTCCGGCGCGGCGCGCGGCATCGGCGCCGAAACCGCCCAGCTGATGGCGAAGGCCGGCGCCAAAGTCGTCGTCGGCGACGTGCTGGATGAACCGGGGCAACGGACCGTCGCGGCCATCGAGGCCGCCGGCGGCCGGGCGGACTATACCCACCTGGACGTGACGAAAGAGGCCGACTGGACCGCCGCCGTCGGCCTGGCCACAGGCCGGTTCGGCCAGCTCGATATCCTGGTGAACAATGCCGGTGTTTTCATCGGCAAGGGAATCGAGGAAGTCAGCCTGGCCGAGTGGGAGAAACTGGTGGCGGTGAACATGACCGGGGTTTTCCTCGGCACCCGGCTGGCGGTGCAGGCCCTGCGCGAAGCGGCCCGGTCCAGCGAGCACGGCAGCGCCATCGTCAACCTCGCCTCGGTGGCCGGCATCGTCGGCTCACAGCTCGATCCGCTGTACTCGATGACCAAGGGCGGCGTGACGCTGTTCACCAAGTCGGCGGCACTGGAATTTGCGCGCAAGGGCTACCGGGTCCGGGTGAACTCGATCCATCCCGGCGTGATCCAGACAGAGATGGGCGAGCAGACGTTCGTTGCCCGTGCGCAGCGGTCCGGCGGCAACGACACCTCGGCGGTGCGGCAGACCGTGACGGAGACGGTGCCGTGGGGGCGGCTGGGCGTGCCGATGGACATCGCCAAGGGCATCGTGTTCCTGGTCTCGGACGACGCCGGCTACATGAATGGCGCCGGGCTGATCGTTGATGGCGGCATGACCGCCACGTAACCGCCGCCGCTTGCGTGAACCGGCCGGTGACGGCGCGAGGCGACGCGGCCGCGCGTGCGCCAACCACCGCGGCGGGCATGACGTCCTGCCCGGGCTGGAGATGCAGCCCGGCCGACGCGCCGGGGGCGCCTGCACAAGCTGTAATCGGGCCTGCTGCCACCCTGTCATCCCCGGGTGGAAAAAATCGAGCAAAATCAATGAACTGGCGGAGGGGATGAGATTCGAACTCACGGTACGGGTTGACCCCGTACAACGGTTTAGCAAACCGCCGCCTTCAGCCACTCGGCCACCCCTCCGCCGGAGGAACATCCCCGGACCAATGGTCCGGACACGGCGTTTGCACCCCCCTTCTAAGCAACCCCCGCGCCGCGGTCAAACCCGAAAGTTAACTCAACCCGAACTATGGATAAGCCTCGCGCTTTTTGCCTACCGCCCGGTCTGCAGGCCGAGGCGCTGGTCGCCGGCACGGCGTTCGATGCCGGCGAGCCGCTCACCGCCGCCGGCACTTGATCGTTTATTTCGCCTCAGCCCCGTGGCCATGTCACACGCGACCCGATGGTGCATACCAGCCCGGCCAGGCGCAGCAGCGATTTTGTGGCGCATCCCGAGCAGATCGATGCGCTTCATGGACCGATGCCCGGGCGCGCCGGCAAGCCGGTCGTGTTGGCCGGGAACAACGGGCCGCTCCACGTCCGCACGCTGCCACAGGCCGCCCTTGCCGATGCCGATGGTGCCATCGACAAGGCGGCCGGACACCTGAACCAAGAACGGGCGGGCATTCCGTTGGCCAAGTCGCGAATCTCTGCTTAGCATCCGGCGCATCCGTTCCAGGGAGGCGACAATGCAGCTGCAACAGCGCGCGGCGGACGACTGCGAACGCTACCTGACCGCAATCCGCCGACTGGCTCCCGCCATCGAGGCCGCGCGCGACCGGGTCGAGCACGAACGCCTCATTCCCGGCAAGCTGCTGGACTCGTTGCATGCCGAGGGCCTGCTGTCGCTGTGGCTGGCCCGCGCCTTCGACGGACCGGAGTTGTCGATGGTGGATTTCATCCGCGTTATCGAGGCGGTCTCGGCGCTGGACAGTTCCATCGGCTGGTGCACCTGCATCGCCGCCGGCTACGCGCGCCTCTCCGGCTTCCTGGCCGAGGACGCCGCGCGCCGGATCTTTTCTGGGCCTCGTCCCGTGCTGGCCGGCACCATCGTGCCGACCGGCACCGCCCGCCGCGCCGATGGCGGCTGGCGCGTCACCGGGCGCTGGGCCTTCGGCAGCGGCATCCGCCACAGCACCTGGGTGCTGGGCCTGTGCACGGAAGACGCCGGCGAGCCGCAGGCGTCCGGGCCGAAACCGTTGCGCCTAGCGCTGTTCCCGGCGGAGCAGGCGACGGTGATCGACACCTGGGACGCCATGGGCCTGCGCGGCACGGGCAGCCACGACTACACGGTCGAGGACTTGTTCGTTCCGGATGAATACACGAGTCCCGGGCTGGGGGAGCACCCAACGCAGCCCGGCGCGCTGTATGCCATGCCGCTGCCCTCAGTCTTCGTCATGGCGATCTCCAGTGTCATGCTGGGCATCGCGCGCGGCGCGCTCGACACCTTCGTTGCGATGGCAGGGCGCAAGCGGGTCACCACCACGGGCGGCCTGCTGCGTGACCGGGCCGTCGTGCACGATGCCCTCGGCCGGGCGGAGGCGCAGTTGCGCGCGGCCCGCGCGTTCCTGCTGGAAGTGGCGGACATGATCTGGACGGTCGCGGTGGCGGGCGAAACCCCGTCGCTGCACCAGCGCGCCCTGGTGCGGCTGGCCTGCTGCCAGGTGGCGGTCGCGTCGAAAGCGGCGGCGCAGACGGCGTTCGACCTGACCGGCGGCGGTGGCGTCTACGCCGCAGCCGGGCTGGAGCGGCGCGTGCGCGACATCAACACCGCCGGCCAGCATGTCGCGCTGCACACAGTGTTTTTCGAGCAGGCCGGACGCGTCCTGCTGGGGCTTGATCCGGGGTCGTACCGTTTCTGAGCCGGTTTGCGCGCCTGCTGCTGTCAGCGGCACGGCAGCCCGGACGGCGCGCGATCGTCTCCCGCTTGTCATGGTTGGGCGTGCCCGGGCCATCCACCCGCCGGCGGAGCCAAACGGGGGCGATGCCACGCGCCTTGGTCCGTGCCAGCCGGGGGATACGCCCGGGTAACGCTACCCGGACACGGGCTTGCATGCCGGGTGATGCACCCGATCTGTCAGCGGATCATGAGATTGCTTCCCTGCCTCCTGGCCGCCCTCGCGTTCGCACCCGCCGCCCGGGCGGCAGGGCCAGTGGCCGACCCGTGGGCCAACGCCCGGGTGGTGACCGAGGTGATGGTGGACAACAGCTTCGAGCCCGACCACCTGACTTTCCACAGTGGCCAGCCCTATGCGCTGCACCTGGAGAACCACGGCAAGGAGATGCATGAGTTCACCGCGCCGGGCTTCCTGCGCGCGGCGACGATCCGCAATCTCGGGCGCCTGGCCAACGGCGGCACCGACATCGTCGTGCAGCCCGGCCAGTCGGCCACCGTCTTCCTGATTCCCGGCCGAAAGGGCCAGTACGACCTGTACTGCGCCGATCATGACTGGGACGGGATGGTCGGCAGCATCACGGTGGACTGATACCAGCCCTCCGGCACGCCAGCCGTCCGCACCAAAGGGTTGCGGTGCCGCCGCGCCTCGTCCTAGACACCCCCACTTGTTTTCCAGCAACAGGACCGCTGCCCATGCCCGCCATCACCCTGCCCGACGGTTCCGTGCGCCAGTTCGACGCCGCGGTCACCGGCACGGACGTGGCAGCCGCCATCGGCCCCGGCCTCGCCCGCGCCGCGCTGGCGATGAAGCTCGACGGCAAGCTGGTCGACCTCGCCACCCCGATCGACCACGACGCCGCGCTTGTCTTCGTCACCCGCCGCGACCCCGAGGCGCTGGAACTGATCCGCCACGACGCCGCCCACGTGCTGGCCGAGGCGGTGCAGTCCCTGTTCCCCGGCACCCAGGTCACCATCGGCCCGGCGATCGACAACGGCTTCTACTACGACTTCGCCCGCAACGAGCCGTTCACCCCGGAGGATTTCGCCGCCATCGAGGCGAAGATGCACGAGATCGTCGCCCGCAACAGCCGGTTCGAGCGGCAGGAGATCGACCGCGACGAAGCCATCGCCTTCTTCTCCGACAAGGGTGAGAAGTACAAGGCGCAGCTGATCCAGGACCTGCCGGCGACCGAGACGATCAGCGTGTACCGCCAGGGCGAGTGGCTCGACCTGTGCCGCGGCCCACACATGCGCAGCACCGCCGACGTCGGCAACGCGTTCAAGCTGATGAAGGTGGCCGGCGCCTACTGGCGGGGCGACTCGCGCAACGCCATGCTCAGCCGCATCTACGGCACCGCCTGGCGCGACCAGAAGGAGCTGGACGCCTATCTGCACCAGTTAGAAGAAGCCGAGCGCCGCGACCACCGCAAGATCGCCAGGGAGATGGACCTGTTCCATATCCAGGAGGAGGCTGTCGGCTCGATCTTCTGGCACCCCAAGGGCTGGCGGCTGTACCGCACGGTCGAGGCCTACATGCGCCGCCGCCTGGACGCCAACGGCTACCAGGAAGTACGTACCCCGCAGCTGGTGGACCGCTCCCTGTGGGAGAAGTCCGGCCACTGGGAGAATTACCGGCAGAACATGTTCATCGCCGAGGTGGCGGACGAGGACAAGTTCCTGGCGCTGAAGCCGATGAACTGCCCGTGCCATATCCAAATCTTCCGCCAGGGCATGCGGTCGTACCGGGAGCTGCCGCTGCGCATGGCGGAGTTCGGCTCGTGCCACCGCTACGAACCCTCCGGCGCGCTGCACGGCATCATGCGGGTGCGGGCGTTCACCCAGGACGACGCGCATATCTTCTGCACCGAGGACCAGATCGCCGCGGAGACCGCGAAGTTCATCACCCTGCTGTCGCAGATCTACCGCGACTTCGGCTTCCCCAACTTCCGCGTCAAGTTCGCCGATCGGCCGGAGGCGCGGATCGGCAGCGACGAGGCGTGGGACCATGCCGAGGGTGCGCTGCGCGAGGCCTGCGCCATGGCCGGCGTTGAGTACGAGCTGAACCCCGGCGAGGGCGCCTTCTACGGCCCGAAGCTGGAATTCGTGCTGCGCGACGCCATCGGCCGCGACTGGCAGTGCGGCACCTTGCAGGTCGATCCCAACCTGCCGGAGCGGCTCGACGCGGAATATGTGGGTGAGGACGGCGCCCGCCACCGGCCGATCATGCTGCACCGCGCCATCCTGGGCAGCTTCGAACGATTCCTGGGCATCCTGATCGAGCAGTATGCCGGCCGCTTCCCGCTCTGGCTCGCGCCGGTGCAGGCGGTGGTGGCGACCATCGTGTCCGACGCCGATGACTATGCGCGGGAAGTCGCCGACGCCTTCAGCGCCGCCGGTCTCGCGGTTGAGACGGACCTGAGCAACCAGAAGATCAACGCCAAGGTGCGTGAGCACAGCCTGGCACACGTTCCGGTGCTCGCCGTCGTCGGCCGCAAGGAGGCCGAGACCCGTACGGTCGCGCTGCGGCGGCTCGGCGCCCAGGCGCAGGAGGTCGTTCCGCTGCATGAGGCCGTTGCCAGACTTGCATCCGAGGCAGCACCGCCCGACTTATTACCAAGCAAACTGGCTTGATTTTAAGCCGCTCTTCGGCTCAAACTGGACAACGATCGGCGGTATCCGCTGTGCGGCGCTGCCGTCGATCCCCTTAGAACAACCACAGGAGAACACCGATAGCACGAGGACCAATGGCCGCTCCGCCCACCCGCGACGGCCCCCGCGTAAATGAGGAGATCCGTATCCCCCAGGTACGACTGATCGATCAGGACGGTGAGATGCAAGGCGTCATGACGGCGCGCGAAGCCATGCAGCGCGCCTTTGCGGTTGGCCTTGATCTGGTGGAGATCAGCCCCAACGCCGATCCGCCGGTCTGTAAGATTCTGGATTTTGGCAAGTTCAAATACGAACAGCAGAAGAAGAAGAACGAAGCCAAAAAGAAGCAGAAGGTCATCGAGATCAAAGAGATCAAGGTGCGCCCGAACATCGATGAAAACGATTATCAGGTGAAAATGCGCGCCATGAAGTCGTTCATCGAGGAGGGCGACAAGGTCAAGGTGACGCTGCGCTTCCGCGGCCGTGAAATGGCCCACCAGGACATCGGCGTGCGGGTGCTCGAGCGCATCCGGGCGGAGATGGACGCGACCACCAAGGTCGAGCAGATGCCGCGGATGGAAAACCGGCAGATGGTGATGGTGCTGTCGCCGCGCTGATCCCGGCGGCCTGAAGGGGCGGTGGCGCCCCCTCTCTCCGTCATGGCCGGGCTTGTCCCGGCCATCTGCGCTACGATGGCGGGAGCAGCTAGCCGGGACCATCCCTGCCCCTGACGAAGAAGCAACGAGGCCGGGACACGCTGGTTTTCCCCGTTGGCCGCGCCATGTTAAGGCGGAGGCCAACAACGAGGAAACCGCCCCGTGCACACGATCTCCGCGCATGCGCTGCAAGCCGTCACCCGCCTGGTCGCTCGCCGCATGGGCAGCACAGATGCCGAGGCAGCCGAGGTGGCGGACCATCTGGTGCGGGCCAACCTGGCGGGACACGACAGCCACGGCGTCGGCATGCTGCCGCGCTACGTTCAACTGCTGCGTGACGGGTTGCTGGTGCCGAACCAGACGCCGCTGACGGTGCTGGACTCCGGCGCACTGCTGGTGATCGACGCCCGGCGCGGCTACGGCCCGCGCATGGCCGCCGACGCCGTGCGCCGCGCCATCGGCCGGGCACAGGAACTGGGCGCCTGCGTGCTGGCGCTGCGCAATTCCTCGCATATCGGGCGCATCGGCACCTATGCGGAGCTGGCCTCGGCCGCCGGCTGCGCCTTCACTGCCTTCGTCAACGTCGCGGACCATCACAACATCCAGACGACGTGGCAGGCGGCGGAGCCTCGGCTGGGCACCAATCCGTTCTGCGCCGCCGTGCCCGGGGCGGACGGTCCGGCGGTGCTGCTGGACATGGCGACGACGACGATCGCCGCCGGCAAAGCGCGGGTGGCCTACAACAAGGGCGTGCCGGTGCCGGATGGCTGCCTGATCGACGCCGCCGGCAACCCGACCAACGATCCGGCCGGCTTCATCCGCGACCATACCGGCGCACTGAAGGCATTCGGCATGCACAAAGGGTCGGGCCTGGCGGTGATGTGCGAGGTGATGGCCGCAGTGGCCGGCGGGCAGGGGGCATTCCATACGGCCAGGGGCGGCATCCTGAACTCCATGCTGGCGACGGTGATCGACCTGTCGAAGCTGGGCGACCCGGCAGCGATCGCGCGCGGCGTCGAGTCGGTGAAGGCGCACGTGAAGTCGGCCTGCCCGGCGCCTGGATACGACGAGGTGCTGGTGCCCGGGGAACCGGAGCGGCGGGCCGCGGCGAAGCGGATGCAGCAGGGGATCGAGGTGGACGACATCACCTGGCGGGAGATCCGCGCCGCGGCGGAGAGCCTGGGGATCACCGCGGCGGAATTCGATCAGGCGGCGGGGGCGGATTATAGCAAGCTGCAGGTCGGTTGAGACGAACGTGCCGGATCGGCAGCGACAGCCGGTGGAGGCACGGGTGCCGCAGCCCGGCGGCAAAGTTGCGCCCAGGCAATAACTGGCTGCGGCGTCGGCGGCCGATCGGCGATGTCGTATTGGCGGAAAATCCGCTTGGTCCACCACAGAGAAAGCGCGGAGGGCGACGAAGGGCCACGGAGACCGGACCGGGCTGGCGACAAGCCAACCTGGTCGCACCAATTCCGTGGCCCTCCGGGCCCTCCGCACTTTCTATCATGAAAATACGGTTCCGGACGCCTGGCCCCGCCGTCATGGCGGCCGCAGGGCCGCCATCCACGCCTTGCGATGCCGGTACCAGCAGAAGGCGTGGATGGTGGGCCTGCGCCCACCATGACGAGGTGGCACCGACCTCGCCTATTTTCCGCCATCGCGGTGCCGGCGCGCCGGCTGGCTAATACGGCACCCGGGAAATTCTGGCCGTTTTCCCGCGACAGTTGGCGCGGCCTGCGTTGGCCTGACGCGTTCGCCTGAAGAGCGGCGAAACCGGCAATGTTTCCCGGGAACCGTGTCATGCCCTTGATCGCGGCAGGCGGCGGATTGCTGGCCATGAACTTGGCGCCTTGGCGTCTTGGCGTTTCATTGGTGCGACCAACCCCACCGGCCGCCGGTGTTGCGCACCCATCACTGCCGGGAGCGGCTGCGCGGTTCCTGTCAGCGCCAAGACGCCAAGACGCCAAGATACCGGGGCACGCGCCGCCGTCCGGCTGGGTGGCGGCCTGTCATACGGCGTCCGGGAAACTCTGGCCGTCTTCCCGCGACTGTTGGCGCGGCCTGCGCTGACCTGACGCGTTGGCCTGAAGAGTCATGAAACCGACACTGTTTCCCTGGAACCGTATAATTCCGTGTTGAGAGCTGATCGGCCATCCACACACCGGCGCCGCCTCGACCCACCGAAAGCGACGGCCGATCCCGATGCCGCTCAACCAGACGGGCCACGGGAGCGGGCGGTGGCAGTGCCTCCCGCGGAACCGTCCGTGCTTGCTCATTCTTCCTTGATTTTCAACACGGAGAAGACGGAGGGCGCACGAAGCGCCACGGAGACCGGACCATGCTGGCTATGCGGGACCGGACACGCCGCATCCCTGAACTGGCGATCAAAGCGCATCGCAGCAGCGGCTGGCCTGTTCGAGGCGATTTATGCTTTGTACCTTTCGCACGGCCTGCGCCGTGTCATTGGCTGACTCGTTCACACCCTTCGTGGTCCTCGGTGGTCCTTCGCTTTCCTCCGCTTTGGAATCGGTCGCCAACCCAGGCTCTGCCGCTGCCTTGACGCGCCTGGGACTACAGTGCCGCTCGTTGCAAGGGCTGAGCGAATGGGGGCGGAATCTTCGGCGGCCGGTATTACTAAGGAGGGGGCCAATTCCACGCCACAGGGCGGTCCAGCATGCTCTTTTTCGTCAGAAGATCAGTGACTTGGCTTGACTGGATGGCGCCCCTTTGACCGCCTCCTTAGTAGCCGCTTGGCTCGGGCCCTGTCTGAACTTGGCGGCGAGGCTGTCGCTGTGCGGCCGATCCGCCCGCTGGTGGAGGCTACCCTGGCGCGGCTGCCGGCACTGTTCCACCAACGATACCCGCCGGCCCGGGGGCCTCGATCCCACCTGAGCAATTGCTGCAAGTCTTGCCGCTGCAGGCGTTCTTCGCGATCCGTTCAGAGCGGCAACCGATGGCTTGCCGAGGACCATCGCCGAATGCCGGCGGAACCTTGGGCCAGCTTCGCCCATGGCTCCGTCCAAAGCCAGCCAGGCCTACGATGCCGCTCAGAGCCTGAAAATCAATCGACTTCCGGCCGGAGCCGAAGGTGCTGCGACATACCGCAGGGCGGTTGGGACTCCCCTTGCCGGCGGACAGCGGCGGCATCGCCCTCTTCGGGCTGCGGCCGGAGCACCCGTCGCCCAGCGGCACCGCCGTGCCGAGCGGCAGAACGGCAGCGGCGTCGAACCACGGCGAGGAAACCACATTTGATCGATAGTGCAATATTGGCGAAATCGACATAACCTGCCCAGGATCGTTCCACTCAGGAGACATCAGCAATGCCATACGTGGCGGTCAACTATCTGACCAACCGGAAGGCTCCGATGGGGCAGTGGGCCTGTACACGAACGTCCGCATTGGGTCCCTATGCCGCCGAACCGCCCGCCGACAAAAGGGGAAACCCGAACTTCTGTGGCCAATGCGTGTCATTCGTCACGACGGTCTGCCCGACAATCCCGGTGAGCACGAGCCTCTGGAAGAAAGGGGAGCAGATCAAGGGCAGCAAGACCATCCTGCCCGGAACGGCCATAGCCACGTTCGGCAGTGATGAAAAATATTCCGGTCATGCAGCGGTCTACGAGAGTCAGACCTCACTTTGGCCTGAACGTCGTCGACCAGTGGGTCACGCCACCCGCGAAAGCCATCCACAAGCGGTTGCTGCGATTCGGTGCGCACGGGAACTCAAACAATGGCGACAATTTCTTTATTATCAAGTAGCGTCGCATTCGCCGCCGCGACCATGCTGGCAGGATCGGCGCTGGCCGGGGAGGCCGGCTGCCCCGAGGTTCATGCGGGCGCCCACCTGGTGACCGTTACCCTGTATGACGGGCCGCCGGATGAGCATGCCGACCTGATGCCCGACACCGTGCATGAGAGCAAGGGCGAAACCCGGTCGGACTGAGACGTCGCCTATATCTTCCAGGCCGGCCGGCGTCTGTATGTGGCGTGCCAATACGGCCCGGACATTCCCGCTGTCGTGCTTGAACCGGAGCCATCCACCTCCCGGTGCGAATTCGTCTCCGGGGCGAGGGGCAGGAAATCCCTGACGTGCAGGTCGAGTCCGGGCTGACGTCCCGGCTGGCCGCACGCCCCGGGACGCCGCCGGTGACCGGTCAGCTCGTCGCCGAGCCCTGGCTGACGGCTTGCCCCTCGGCCCGCCCCTCGGCCTGCATCGTCTCGCGTCCCTCGGGCAGCGGGATGAACTCCGTCTCGTCGCCGGGCACCTTGCCGAACTGCTCGGACCGCCAGTCGGCCTTGGCCTGCTCGATGCGCTCCCGGCTGGAGGCAACGAAGTTCCAGAACAAATAGCGAGGCCCGTCCATCGCCGCGCCGCCCAACAGCAGCAGCCGCGCCCCCTGCGGCCCGGCGCGCAACGCCAGGCGATCCCCGGCCCGGAACACCAGCATGCGGCCGGGAGCGAAGCGGTCGCCCGCCACGTCGACCTCGCCGTCCACGACGTAGGCCGCGCGTTCCTCGTGCTCGTCGGGCAACGGCATAGCCGCGCCGGGGGACAGCACGGCATCGGCGTAGAACAGCGGTGACGAGACCGCGACGGGCGCCGCCAGGCCCCAGCCCGTGCCGGCGATCAGCCGCAGGCGCGCGCCCCCGTCCTCGGCCAGCGGCAGGGTCGCGGCGGGATGGTGGACGAAGGCGGGCGGCGCCTCCTCGGCCGCCTGCGGCAGCGCGACCCAGGACTGGATGCCGAACAGCCGGTTGCCGTGGGCGCGCAGCGCCGGGTCGGTGCGCTCGGAATGGGCGATGCCCCGTCCGGCGGTCATCCAGTTCACGTCGCCGGGGCGGATCGGCTGCTGCGAGCCCAGGCTGTCGCGATGCAGGATCTCGCCCTCGAACAGGTAGGTGACGGTGGACAGGCCGATATGCGGGTGCGGGCGGACGTCCAGGCCGCGCCCGGCCAGGAACTCGCCCGGGCCCATCTGGTCGAAGAAGATGAAGGGGCCGACCATCTGCCGCTCCCGCGCGGGCAGGGCGCGGCGCACTTCGAATCCGCCGACGTCGTGGGCGCGCGGCAGCAGAACCAGTTCCACGCTGTCCGGCGACGCCGGGCGGGCGGGATCGCCAGTGGGCGGCAAGCTCATTGTCCTTCTCCCCTGTCCAGGTCGTTAAGCCGGCGGGCCGTGTGCCGCCGGCGGGGCGGACACACGACGCCGGGCGCCGAGTCACCGCCCATTCGAGCCGGACGGCAAGCCGGGCGCTGCCGGCGGGCGGATCATCAAACCGTGTCAACCAGGAGGATCTCCGCGTCCTCCACCGCCGTGATGCGCAGCACGTCCTCCTCCTGCACCGCTGCGCCGTCCCGGGCGGCGACCCGCACGCCGTTGACCTCGACGACGCCCGCGGCCGGCACGAGGTACGCCTTGCGGGCGGCTCCGAGCCGGTATTCCGCCGTCTGTCCCGCCGTCAGCGTCGCGCCCACCACCCGGGCATCGGCGCCGATGGGCAGGGCATCGTCGTCGGACGCGATGCCGCTGACGAGAGTGACGAAGCAGCCGGCGCGATCCGTCTTCGGGAACGGCCTGGTCCCCCAGGACGGCGTGCCGCCCCGCTCCCGCGGCATGATCCAGATCTGGAAGATCCGGGTGACATCCGGCTCGAGATTGTACTCGGCATGCTGGATTCCGGTTCCGGCGCTCATCACCTGCACGTCCCCGGCCTCGGTGCGTCCCTGGTTGCCCAGGCTGTCCTGGTGGGTGATCGCGCCCTGCCGGACATAGGTGATGATTTCCATGTTGGCGTGCGGGTGCGGCGGGAAGCCGCTCCGCGGGGCGATCTCGTCGTCGTTCCAGACATGCAACGTGCCCCAGTGCATGCGCCGCGGATCATGGTAGTCGGCGAAGGAGAAATGGTGGCGGGTGTCCAGCCAGCCGTGGTTGGCGCCGCCGAGCCGGTCGTAGGGCCGCAGTTCGATCATGGGTCTTGTTCTCCATACCCGCAGGAGGGGTCTTCGTCCATCTGCCGGGCTTGTGGTTGGTCGGGACCCTACATTGGGTGGCAACGGGAAGAAGGAAGAGAAACAATGGAAATCCATTGTTTCCGAAACCGCCTGCTTCGTGCGCGGCGGCCGATCCCGGTGTGTCGAAGGCAACGCGATCGAAGACGGCCGCCCGGTGCGAGGCGCGGATCAGGGCGTCCCTGCTGAACGGGTTTGGATGCCCGATGGTCACCATGAAGCACGAGAAAAACGTCGTCGAACCGCCTTGTCGTATGCTGCCGCAGCTGGTATCACTGGAACGTGACTCGAGTCTGTCTCTGAAAATGATAAATATCCGCTCACCACAAGCGGATTTTTCTTCCGGACCGGAAGTGAAAACCCGCCTTGCTACTGCAAGCGCAACATCCGGCAGAATGGCGCCAGAGCGTCTTCAGTCGGATATCGTATCAATAGTCAAACAAGAAAATTCCAAGGTCCGGCGGCGTCGAGGCCATGCGTCTGACCCGCCCTTGCCCGGAACCCACGCAGGACGCGGCGAAACGCCAGCTGCTGACGCTGTTTGCTCCCGTAACGTCCACGGTCCTGAGGAAACAGTCATGGCAACCAAGCCCACCCCTTCCACAGCCCAGGTCAACGCATGGGAAGATGATCCCGGGCCGGCGGTCGAAATCGCCCGCCCGGCGCCCGACCTGTCCCGGCAGCCGCTCGCCTACGCGTTTCCCCATCCGCAACCCGCGGCGGACAAATATCAGCCGGGAACAGCGGAATTCCGTTACTGGACGGCAGCGGAAGCGCTGCGCCGCGGGGCCGACTTCTGGGCTCCGCTGCTGCCCGTCAAGTCATGGCAACCCGGCAGGACGCTGTCCGTGAAACTCGACGAGGGCGAGGATCTCAACGCCTTCTACGACCGTCAGGCGCTCAACTTCTTCCACGGCCCCGGCGCGGACGGCACGCTTGTCTTTTCCGGAGAAAGCCCCGACGTCGCATGCCACGAAATGGGCCACGCTATCCTCGATGCCGTGAAGCCGGACCTGTGGGACGCCGCCAGCCAGGAGGCCGCCGCTTTCCACGAGGGGTTCGGTGACATCAGTGCAATCCTTTCGGCACTGCAGCTTCAATCCCTGCGCATCGCCATCCTGAACGACACCGGCGGTCATCTCTACCGCAGCTCCCGCCTGTCCCGCCTTGCCGAACAGCTCGGCGCCGCCATCCGCGCCCAGTCGCCCGACGCGGTCGAACCCGACTGCCTGCGCAACGCGGTCAATTCGTTCACCTATTCCGATCCGGCGGAGCTTCCGTCCTCGGCACCCGCTTCGCACCTGTCCTCCGAGCCGCACTCCTTCTCCCGTGTAATGTCCGGCGCCGTCTTCGAGTGCCTGGCCGGCATGTTGACGGCCTCGGCCGCTGACGCCAAAAAGCCGACCGAGCAGGAACTGGCCCGCGTCAGCACCGAAACGGGCAAGATCGTGATCGATGCCGTGGTTGCTGCGCACGTGGCGCCCAACTTCTTCGCGCAGGTGGCAGCCCAGATGGTCCAGGTCAGCGGAGCGGTCAACGCCGCCTATCCCCCGGTTCTCCGAGGTGTTTTCGTGCGCCGCTCGATCCTGTCGCTTGAAAGTGTCACCAGCATGGCCGCGACCGCGCTGATGCCGGTTGCCGCCGTCGCGGCGCCCGCCGCCCAGCTCGCCCTGCCGGGCACCCGCTACGGCCTTGCGCAGCCGCTGCTCGTGCAGGCGCCGGCCCAGCCGCGTCATTTCGCCATCACGTCCGGCGCCCCCAACGGCAGTTCGGTGCAGCCGCCCAACGCGCTGGAGGCGGCCACCGCCTTCGTCGACGATCTGTTCCGCAATGGCCGCGTCGATGACCAGGGGCTGCCGGCCAGCAACGCCCGGCTCGTCCACACCAGACGCCGCCTGCGTACCCACCGCCTGAAGGCCGAAGCGGCCGGCGTCCGCCTGGAACGGCAGCTGTTCGACTGCGGCTTCTGCTGCCGCTGAGCCATGTCCGACCAGGGCAACAACCAGCGGCAACAGACTACGGGTAGCCAGATCGTTCCTGACACGCCCGACAAGGAGGCATTCATTCGGGGACTCCTGGCCCGCGGCGAGGCCGCGCGGCCAAACCCCGACGGCTCGCTTCCGAAGGGGGCGACACATGAAATCGTCGGCGATGCCCCGAACGGCTTGCCGATTGTCCGCCGCCGCCGCTTCTACTGACGCATCCGTCTCGTCCGGGCCCGGCGAGGCCATGCTGCGGCCGGTCGTGCCCGGGATCTGGCGTGGCTGACGGCACCGGCGTCGTTCGGGATCATCCGGCAAATTCGCGCGGCACGGGTGGCCGGAGCATTCATGAGACCTCTCCCGGCATGTCCGCCTCGGCCATGCGTCCCGTCGCCTTCGCATGGATGTGCTGTGGACAGGAAACGGGTATCATGACCCATGTTGCCTCAATGACGCACGATATGGCGGACCCGATATGAAAGCCTGGAGACGTGGCGCAGCGTTCTGACCCGGGCCGCGCCCATGCCACACCGAGCCTGTTCGAAGGGCAGGCCCCACGGCCGCTGGCCGATCGGCTGCGCCCGGACAGCCTTGCCGACGTGGTCGGGCAGGATCACCTGCTCGGTCCGGATGGGCCATTGAGCCACATGGTCGCCGCGCGGGCGCTGTCGTCGATGATCCTGTGGGGGCCTCCCGGCACCGGCAAGACGACCATCGCCCGGCTGCTGGCGCAGGCCACGGACCTGCACTTCGAGACGATTTCGGCGATCCAGAGCGGCGTCGCCGATTTGCGGCGGGTGTTCGACGCGGCCCGCCAGCTTCGCGCGGCCGGCACCGGGACATTGCTGTTCTGCGATGAAATCCACCGCTTCAACCGCGCGCAGCAGGACGCCTTCCTGCCGGTCGTGGAGGATGGCACCATCACCCTGGTCGGCGCCACCACCGAGAACCCGTCGTTCGAGCTGAACGGCGCCTTGCTGTCCCGCTGCCGCGTGTTCGTCCTGCACCGGCTCGACGACGCCGCGCTGGCGCGCCTTGTCGAGCGCGCCGAGGCCGATGCGGGCCGGGCGCTGCCATTGCTGCCCGAGGCCCGCTCGGGGCTGCTGGCGCTGGCCGGCGGTGATGGGCGCTACCTGCTGAACATGGTGGAGCAGATCTACGCCCTGGGCGGGACCGAACCGCTTGACATGGCTGCGATGGGCCGCGTGCTGCAACGGCGCATGCCGGTCCATGACAAGGCCGGGGATGGCCACTACGACCTGCTGAGCTGCTTTCACAAGTCGCTGCGCGGGTCCGACGTGCAGGCGGCCCTGTACTATGCGGCCCGCATGATGGTTGCCGGAGAGGCGCCGGAGACGGTGTTCAGGCGCCTCGTCTGCGCCGCGTCCGAGGATGTCGGCATGGCGGACCCGCAGGCGATGATACAGGTCATCATGGCATGGGACGCCTACGAGCGGGTGGGCTGGCCCGAGGCAAAGCTGTTCATGGCACAGGCCATCAGCTACGTCGCGACGGCGCCGAAGTCGAACGCTGCATACCTTGGCTTCGCCGGCGCGCTTGCGGCCGCAGAGGAAACCTCCCACCTTACGCCGCCGCTGCATATCCTCAACGCCCCGACCAGGCTGATGAAGCAGCTGGGCTACCATCACGGCTATCGGTACGATCACGACGAACCCGATGCCTTTTCGGGCCAGGAGTTCTTCCCTGACGGCCTGACCGGGCCGAACCGGCCCGAGTTCTACCAACCAAGCGAGCGCGGGTTCGAGCGCGAGGTGCGCAAGCGCCTCGATTACTGGAACGGGCTTCGGGCAAAGCGGCGAGGGGAGTAGGACGTTTCTGTTCCGACCGGAAACGCCTTGGCCCCTGCATCGCGAGCGATTTCATCGGGCCGGAATCGCTTCGCAATTCCGGCCAGGCCGCTTCGCTTCAGAAATCTTCCTCCTCCCCGTGCGGTTGCGGGGCATCGGGCCAGCCGCCGGCCTCGCCGCCCACGGCGCGCAGATAGCGCGCCACCGAATCCGCCATCACCTGCCCGGCCCGCACCGGGACCACACGTTCCCACCATCCGCCATAGATCGTTTCGAAACGATACGGCGTCAGTGCGTCGGCAAGGCGCCGCACCGTCGCCGCATCCAGCGGGATCATGTTGGGATAGCTGTACATGAACGTCAGCCCCTTGTCGGGCCGCACCTGCAGCGTGTCCCCGGTCAGCAGCGCGCCACCGCCACCGGCGCCGCCGCTTTCCCAGTGCAGCACGCTGCTGCCGGGAAAATGCCCGCCGCAGCGGATCACCGTCATGCCGCCGCCGAGATCCAGCGTGTCGCCTTCCCAGAAGGTGATCACCGGATCCAGCCGCGGCACGAACCGCCGATCCATGCCATGGACATAGACCGGCGCGCTGCGGAACGCATGGCTCCATTCCACCGCGGACGCAATGAAATGCGGATGCGAGGTGACGATGGCCGCGATCCCGCCCAGCGCGGTCACCAGCGTCACCGTGGCGTCGTCGAGGAAGCTGATGCAGTCCCACAGGATGTTGCCCTCGGGCCTGCGCAGCAGCAGCGCGCGCTGGCCGATGGCGAAGGCGGGGAAGGTGCCGATGCCCATCAGCCCCCGTTCCAGCCGGCGGAAGGCGTTGAAGTGGGTGGTGCGCATCGCCTCCAGCGTGGTCCACGCCTGGCCTGACGGGTTGACGTATTGACGGTGGTCCCGGCAGATCAGGCAGCCCTGTGGCGGAGCGTCGCTGTTCGGGTACTGGGCGCCGCAGGTGGTGCAGATGAAGGCTGGCATGCAGTCCTCGTCGTTTCCTCGCGGCGGCCAACGCGCCCGGCGGGCGCCGGCTACGCCGCGAACAGCGAATTGATCAGCGCCGGATCGACGGCCTCGATCTTCGCCGGCTGCCAGTGCGGCTTGCGGTCCTTGTCCACCACCATGGCGCGCACGCCCTCGGCGAAATCGGGATGCGCCATGGTGGTGTAGGTCAACGCGAATTCGGCATCCAGCGCCTGCTTCAGCGTCAGGTCGCGGCCGCGCCGCAGCGCCTGCAGCGTCCAGTGCAGCGCGGACGGCGAAACGTGGCGCAGTGCCTTCAGCGCGGCGTGCGCCCAGTCGTCGCCGTTGGCCTGCAGGCGCGCGACGATCTCCGTCACCGTATCCGCGCCGAAGCAGTGATCGATCGCCGCGCGGTGCGGCGCCAGCGAGAACGGCGGCAGCGTCTCGTCGAACGCCGCCAGCGCCGCCACGCCATCCTGCGCCAGTGCCGCCGACAGGTCGTGCAGCCGGGCGCGCGGCGTGTGGTGCGTGGCGAAGCCGGCATGGATGGCGTCGGTGCCGGTGACGCGCAGCCCGGTCAGGCCGAGATAGGTGCCAAGCTCGCCCGGCAGGCGCGGCAGCAGGAAGGTGGCGCCGATATCGGGGAAGAAGCCGATCGCGGTCTCCGGCATCGCGAAGGCGGCGTGCTCGGTGGCGACGCGGTACGGCGCGTGCACCGACAGGCCGATGCCGCCGCCCATGCAGATGCCGTCGATCAGCGCGACATACGGCTTGGGATAGGTGGCGATCAGCAGGTTCAGCGCGTATTCCTCGGTGAAGAACGCGTCCGCCGTGGCGCGGTCGCCGGCAAGCTGGGCGTCGCGCAGGGCGCGGATGTCGCCGCCGGCGCAGAACGCGCGCTCGCCGGTGCCCTCGATCACCACGGCATGGACATGCGGGTCATCCGCCCATGCGTGCAGGATGCGGGTGCAGCCACGGATCATCTCCAGGTCCAGCGCGTTCAGCGCCTTCGGCCGGTTGAGCCGGATGCGTCCGATGCGTCCGTCGCGTTTGGTAACAAGCGTATGCTCCGATGTCATGCGGCAACCTCCTGGACGAGGGTCCGTGCTAACCGAGGCTTCCGCGGTTGCCAAGACGCCGGGCCACGCCGCATCATCCCCGCAAGAACCACGGGGAGACCATCCCATGCGCGTCGCCATCATCGGCCAGCAGGATTTCGGCAAAGCCACACTGGAGGCTTTTTCCGCGCGCGGCGACACGGTGACGGCGGTGTTCTGCGCGCCCGAGAAAGGCCGCCCCGACCCGTTGCGCCTCGCCGCCGAAGCCGCCGGCGTGCCGACGCATCAGTTCGCCCGGCTCAGCGACCCCGAAGCGCTGGAGGCGATGCGATCGGCCAAGGCCGACATCGGCATCATGGCCTACGTCACCCAGCTCGCGCCGCAGGCTTTCTGCGCCATCCCGAAATTCGGCACCATCCAGTTCCATCCCAGCCTGCTGCCGCTGCACCGCGGCGCCTCGTCGATGAGCTGGGCGATCATCCTCGGCCGGAATGAAACCGGTTTCAGCATCTTCCGCCCCACCGACGGGCTGGACGAAGGCCCGGTGATCCTGACCCGCCCAGTGCCGATCGAGCCGGAGGATACGCTGGGCTCGCTGTATTTCGGCAGGATCTTCCCGATGGGCGTCGCCGGCCTGCTGGAAGCCGCGGATCGCGTGCTGGCGGGCAAGGGTCCTGCGATCGCGCAGTACGAGCCCGCCGCCGGCTACGAAGGCATCATCCGCGAGGCGGAATCGCAGATCCACTGGGCCTGCCACGTGGACCAGACCTACAACCTGATCCGCGGCTGCAATCCCGCCCCCGGCGCCTGGACGACTCATAACGGCAAGAAACTGTTCCTGTTCGACTGCCGGAAGCACATCGCCCGCAGCTTCGCCGCCGTGAAGGGGAAAAAGCCCGGCGAGATCGTGCTGCAGACCGGCGGCAGCCTGACCATCCACGGCCAGGGCGGCTTCATCGAAGTGCAGCGCCTGCGCTGGGAAGACGGCAAGAAGATCCCCGCCGCCGAGGCCGGGCTGGAGATCGGCATCATCCTGGGCGGCTGAGCCGTGCCGAACCGGGTGGAGGCCCTGACCATCGTGCTCGATCCCGAGCACACGGTCTCCGGCCTGCTCCAGCGCCCGCCGGAGGCCGCCGCCCTGTTCGTCATGGCGCACGGCGCCGGGGCGGGCATGACGCACCCCTTCATGGCCGCTGTCGCGCAAGGCCTGGCCGAGCGCGGCATCGCCACGCTGCGCTACCAGTTTCCCTACATGGAAGCCGGCTCCAAGCGCACCGACACGCCCGCCGTCGCGCAGCAGGCGGTGCGCGCCGCCGTTGCAACGGCAAACCATCTGCTGCCGGCGGCGCCGCTGTTCGCCGGAGGAAAATCCTTCGGCGCCCGCATGACCTCGCAGGCGCAGGCCGAGGCGCCGCTGCCGCGGGTGCGCGGCCTGGTCTTCCTCGGCTTTCCGTTGCACCCGGCGAACCGCCCATCCGACGCCCGCGCCGCGCACCTGCACGGCGTGCGCATCCCGATGCTGTTCCTGCAAGGCACGCGCGACGCCCTGGCGGAGCCGGCGCTGCTGGCGCCGCTGGTGAAACGACTGGGTGGTGCCGCTACGCTCAGCCTGGTCGAGCACGGCGATCATTCCTTCCACGTGCCGAAACGCGCAACCAGCAACGATGTCCAGGTCCTGGCCGGGTTGTGCGACACGATCACGGCGTGGATCGCGGCAATCCCCAGGCCAGCGGCGCCGCCAGCAGGCACAGCGCCGCCATGACCCAGAACCCGCCGGCGCCGAACGTCGCATACAGCGGCCCGGACGCCAGCGTCAGCAGCGCGGTGGCGGCGCCGACAGCGACCGTGTTGTAGAACGCCTGCCCGGAGGCAGCGAGATGCGGCGGCACCACCTGCGCAATCAGCCGCATGCAGGCCAGGTGCTGCAGCGCGAAGGTCAGCCCGTGCAGCGGCTCGACCAGTGCCGCGGCGGCGATCGAGGCACTCTGCGCCAGCACCGTCCAGCGCACCACGCCGGCGGCGGCGCACAGCACCGAGGCGCCGGCGGGCGACAGCCAATCGATCAGCCGGCGGCCGATGAGAAGGAAGACAACGACCTCGGCGACGACGGATTCCGACCAGAGAACGCCGATGGTGCCGTTGCCGATGCCGGCGGCCTCCCAGCGGATGACGGCGAAGCTGTCGTGCATGGCATGGCTGCCCTGGATCAGCGCCGCCACCAGCATCAGCCGCCGGAACACGGGGTTGCGCAGCAAATCGGCGAACCCGCCGGTTGTTTCAACCGTCACCTTGTGGCGCAGGCGGTCCGGCACGGCGACCGAGCTGAGCGCGGCGGCGCCCAGCAGCGTGCCGTTCAGCACGATGGTGGCGGCCAGCCCGAACCGCGCCACCGCCTGTCCGGCGACCAGCGTGCTCAGGATGAACGCCGCCGAGCCCGCGCCACGCACCCAGCCATACGGGAAGCCCCGCCCGAGCGGCCCCGCCGCCAGCGCCAGCGCGTCCGCCAGCGGCACAATCGGCGCCAGCACGACGGCGTGGCTGACGCTGACCAGCAGCAGCGGTCCCAGACCCGTGGCGCCCAGGTAGCCGAACGCCACCACGGCGGCGGCCGCCGCGTAGGCCGTCAGCACAAGGCGCGGCGCCCCCAGCCGATCGGCCAGGCGGCCGCCGAACGGACCGGCGAGCAGCCGGATGGCGGTGCCGGCGGCGAGCACCATCCCGATCGCTTCGGGCCGCAGCCCGCGCCCGGCCAGGAAAGCGGCGAGAAACGGCGAAACCACGCCGAACGCCGCGAACAGCGTGACATACAGCGCCAGGAAGCGAGCCAGGGCACCCTGATTGCCGGGAGGAGGAAGCGGACTGGGCATGGTCTTTCCTCTATCGTCATGGCCGGGACAAGCCCGCACTCGCGTTGAAATAGCGGCGGTCGTTGCTACCTCGTCATGCCGGGCGCAGGCCCGGCATCCACGCCTGGCGGTATTGAAGTGGCAGAAAGGCGTGGATGGCGGCCCTGCAGCCGCCATGACGGGAAGGAGCAGCCTGCCACGTCCCTCGCTATTTTCACGCCAATCGGGGCATGCCCGGCCATGACGGTAGGGCAACGGGTGCGGCAGTCATTTTGTTCCAGAGCAGTGAAGATCATCGCCTGATCAAGGATTCCTTCCCGATCCGCCACCAGCCTTGCGCGCACGATTGCTCGATCAATGGCCTGACCCTTACCAAGCCGTAAGCCGGACCGGGATTGATTTCGCACCTCGCGCTTCTGACATCAGCGGCAACCAACGGAGACCCTGTCATGGCCTGGGCTGCGACCGAACCGCTTTTTCCTGCCTCCGACGTGACCGCGCGCCTTGCCCGGCTGCGCCGCCTGGCGTGGATGATCGACGCCGTGTTCCTGCTGCCGGGCACCCGCTTCCGTTTCGGCCTGAACAGCGTGATCGGCCTGCTGCCCGTCGGCGGCGACACGGTGCTGGGCGCGATCTCGCTTTACATCATCTACGAGGCCGCGCGGCTCGGCGTGCCGAAGCACAAGCTGGCGCGGATGCTGGCCAATGTCGGCGTTGAGGTGCTGGGCGGCAGCGTGCCGATCATCGGCGACCTGTTCGACATGGCGCTGAAGGCGAATCTGCGGAATCTCGCGATCATCGAGGATCATGTGCGCGGCACGGCCTGGCAGCAGGGCCGCTGGAGCCGCTGAGTGACGCGGACCTGTCATGCGGTTCGCCATTGCGCCCTCGTCCTGGTGGGCCAAGGCCCTTGGGCATTGAAACCGCGGCGGTCGTTGCTCCTCCGTCATACGGGGCGCAGGCCCGGCATGCGCGCCTTCTGTTGATACCAGCACCGCAAGGCCTGAATGGTGGCCCGCGGCCGCCATGACGCTGCGAGGCCGGCGCCTGGGTCAGGCCTGGTGCCGGCTGGTATCACTTCGCTTTCGCTGTTCGTTCACCGTACTTCATGCCCTCCAGCTTCAGCCCGTCAGGGTCGAGGAAGAACACGGCATAGTAGTCGTCATAATATTCCCCGGCCGGATCGACGATCGTGGCGTGCAGGTCGTTCTTCAGGAACGCCTCCAGTTCATCCACATCCTTGCGGCTGCGCAGCCGGAACGCGTAGTGGTGGAAGCCGACGTCGCCGGTGCGGTGCTTGTGCTTCTGCCCCTGGTCATCCGCCCGGCCGATCCAGAACAGGGTGTTGCCGTTGGACCAACCGGTGGCATCCTGGTACTCCTCGGATATTTTGAAGCCGAGAAACTCGAACAGCCTGCCGTAGAACTGCCTGGATTTTTCGTAGTCGCTGACCCTGATCACCAGATGGTCGATGCCGACAACACGTGACATGGGCGCCTCCTGTGTCCGCCTCGATCGTGGTGACGGCCGGCGCCCGCCGCAAGTCCCCTCAGGAACCAAGGAGATCGTGACCCATGACCAGCCATCCCGCGATCAGCCATCCCGCTTTGGCCGCAGGCCGCGCCGCGGTGATCACCGGCGGCGCCAGCGGCGTCGGCCTCGCCGCCGCCCGCAAATTCGCCGCCATGGGCATGCGGGTCTGCCTCGCCGACGTCAACGCCGAGGCGCTGGAACGCGCCGCGGCCTCCATCGAGGGGCCGGCGGTTGTCACGGTTCCGACAGACGTCAGCGACCCCGCCTCGGTCGACCGCCTGCGCGACGCGGCCTATGCGGCGTTCAACGAGGTCGCGGTGTTGATGAACAACGCCGGCACGTCACCCGGCGGCGGGCCGTTCGACCATCCCGAGGGCTGGCGCCGTGTGCTGAACGTCAACCTGTTCGGCGTGATCAACGGCGTGCAGAGCTTCACCCAGCGGATGATCGACCAGCATAGGCCGTGCGCCATCATCAACACGGGATCGAAACAGGGCATCACCTGTCCGCCCGGCGACACCGCCTACAACGTTTCGAAAGCCGGGGTGAAGGTGCTGACCGAGGGCCTGGCGCACGCGCTGCGCAACACCCCCGGCTGCCAGGTGACGGCGCACCTGCTGGTGCCGGGCTCGACCTTCACCGGCATGACCCGGGCGACCAGCAAGCCGCCTGGCGCCTGGATGCCCGAGCAGGTGATCGACTTCATGCTGCCCGCGCTGGCCGCCGGCGATTTCTACATCATCTGCCCCGACAACGACGTGTCGCGCGCGATCGACAACCGCCGCATCCAGTGGGCGGCCGACGATATCATCCGCAACCGCCCGGCTTTGTCGCGCTGGCACCCGGACTACCGGGACGCATTCGCCGCCTTCGTCGCCCCGCTGCCGCCGGTGCCCTGATCAGGCGTTCTCGCCGACGAAGCCGGCATAGGCCTTGGCCAGTTCCGGCACGGCGGTCTCGTAGAACCGCCGGCCTTTTTCCGGCGTGGCGAGGCCGGGGTTGGAGCCGATGCGCCCGTCCGGGAAGCGCCGCCGGTAATCCGCGGGCCCGTGGAACCGCCCACCCGGCGCGCGCGGCGGGTCCAGCGTCGCCTGCTTGATCGTTTCGGGCAGCATGAACTGCGTCAGCGCCACCTCGCTGGCGGTGGCGTGGCTGCCTTCGTCCTCGCCGAAGATATCCTTGCTGAGTTCGTGCATCGCCTTGCCGTCCCACCAGTTGGCCAGGCGGCAGCGCAGTTCGCGGTCCTGCCGCGTGCCCAGCGCGCCTTCATAGGCGGCGTAGATCTCGGAAAACGCCGCCTGCACCGTGGCGATGTTGCCGCCGTGGCCGTTAATGAAGAAAAAGCGGCGGAAACCATGCCGGGCGAGCGACAGCACGTAGTCGTGGACGATGGCGATCAGCGTCGAAGGCCGCACCGTCATCGATCCCGGGAAGTCCATATGGTGCACGGCGATGCCGACGCCGATGGTGGGGCCGACCATCGCGCCCGCCGCCTCGCCCACGCCGCGGGCGACGAATTCGGCGCACAGCGCGTCGGTGCCGATCAGGCCGTTCGGCCCGTGCTGCTCGGTGGAGCCGATGGGCAGTATGATGCCGGTGGACTGATTGAGGTAGGCTTCCACCTCCTGCCAGGTCTGGTGCTGCAACAGCATGAATGCGAGTCTCCTGAAAAATCCGGCCGCATGAACGGCGACAGATGAGGTAGAGCATTTCCCGGGTGGGAGGAAATCGGCGACCGTTTTTCCATCGTTATGGCCGGGCTTGTCCCCATGCGTTTCAGGATAAGCGGACCTGCAGAGCAAGGGCTTCTCCCCCACCGTCATGGCCCGGCTTGTCCCTACGGGATGCACACATCTCGGAAACGGTCCGCCGCTGCGTTTCCCTTTCGTCATGGCCCGGCTTGTCCGGGCCACCTATTCCAGCACTTGTGCCGCGACAGGTGGCCCGGACAAGCCGGGCCATGACGATGGAGGAACGCTCTTGGCGCCTCGGCAAGCACTTGATTTTACGGTCATTTCCCACTCGTTTCCAGGATGTGTGCATTGCGTAGGGCGTGTCCCGGCCATCCACCCTCCACCGTCTGTGCGCAGATGGCCGGGACACGCCCGACCATGACGGTGGGGCAACGGACCGGGCGGCAAATCCTTCTCCGGCCGTCGCCTTATCCTGATGCGCATGGGGCTTGTCCCGGCCATCCACCCCCCGCCATCGGATCGCCACCGCCGCCAAAGGCGCACCCGCCGGCCGACGCGTCATCGTCAGCGTCACGATCGCGACGACGATCAATACAACCCGGGCGCTCTCCATGAACTGACCGGACACCAAGGGTTTATCCGTGCATAAACGATCCGCCGGCCCGCTCGGGAACGATACCCCGCAGCCGCCGTTCTGGCGCCGGCAACCAGGGGGACAGGACGCGCCGTGGCACCTGCAGGCACCAGCAAGACCGAGGATCCCAAGGCCCAGCTCCGCCGGCTGCGCCAGGAAGTCGATGCCTTGACCGCCGATCGGGTCTCGCCGGCCGTCGCCGACCTGACCGCCCGGGCACAGCACACGTTGAACGAGACGACGACAGTCGTGCGCGACCAGACTCACGTGGTGTCCGAGCAAATCCGGCAGAACCCCTTCGTCGCAATCGCCATCGGCGTCGCGGCCGGCTTTGTGCTCAGCCGGATCATCCGCCGGTGATGCGCCCGGTCAGCCTCGTACGCGTCGCCGCCGAAGCCGAGGGCGTGCGGCTGCGCGCCATGGCGACGCGGATCGTCGTCCACGCCGTCTATGCCGCCGTCGCGCTGGTGTTTCTGCTGTGCGCCCTGGGCTTCGCGCACGTCGCCGCCTGGTACGCGATCAGCAACCGTGCCGGCCTGACGCCGCTCGCCACGGCCGGCGTCCTGGGCGGGATCGACCTGCTGATCGCCATCATCCTGGGGCTGATGGCCCGGCGCTCCACGCCCAGCCGGGTGGAGCGGGAAGCGCTGCAGGTCCGGCGGGAGGCGGTGGCCAACCTGCGCAACGCGGTCAACGTCACCCAGGTCGCGCTGCCACTGCTGCGCTTTGCCCTGCCGCTCGCCCGGCGACGCCGCCGGCGGCGGCGGCTGTAGCGCGGCGGGCCGACAACCCGGATCAATCCCGTCCGCTGGGTCCGGGCCGATCCCCGGGCCGATCCCCGGGCTGATCGATAACGTCGGCAACGGCATCCACGATGGCGTCGTCAAGCAGTGGCTTGGTCAGCACCGCCACCGCGCCAACCGCGATCGCCCGCCGCCGGAAGCCGGCGCTGTCGGAGCCGTTGATGATGATCGCCGGGATCGACGCCCCCAGCAGCGGCAGCCGCTCGAGCAGCGACAGCGCATCGGTCCCGTCCGGCACCTGGTGATCGACCACCAGGCAGCAGCGGTGGCATTGCCAGGGCGCCGCCCGCACGAAGGCGACCGCCGAGGCAAATCCACGCGCGCGGAATCCCGCGGCGCGGAACAGCATGATCAGCGAGTGGCGGACGCCGGCATCCTCGCCGACGACGAACACCACGGGCACCGCCAGTCCGGCCGGCAGGGGCGTGTCGTCGGCGTCGACGGCCTGATCCGCGCCGCGCGCGATCCTAGGCGACTGCAGGCAAACGATCCGCGCCATGGCTGAAGACTCCCGCAGCGAGATCGAGCGCGCCGCCGCTCATGCTGGTCAGCGTTTCGCGGTCCAGGATCATGACCTGCCGCTGGCTCGGGAAGGCGATGGTGCCGCTGCGGCGCAGCGCCTGCATGCAGCGGCTGAGCGTCTCCGGCGTGATGCCCAGGTGGTCCGCGACGTCCTTGCGGTCCATCGGCAGCGTGAAGCTGCCCGAGGCGTCGTGCCCGGGCTGCCCGAACAGGCGGGTGTCCATCTCCAGCAGGAACGAGGCGACGCGCTCCAGCGCCTCCAGCCGCCCCAGGATCATCAGGTGGAAGCGGGTCTGCATCAGGCTGCGCTGCACCAGGTCGCGCACCCGGTTGGACAGGCCGGCATCGCTGGCGACCTTGCTGTTCAGCCGCCGCCGGTTGTGCCGCAGCAGCACCGTTCGCTGCGCCGCCACCGCCTCGGTGGAGACGCTGTGCAGGCCGTCCAGGTCATCGAAGCCGAACTGGTCGCCGGGCAGGTAGAACTCGACCACCTGCCGGCGCCCGTCCGGCAGCAGCTTGCACGCCCTGACGCCGCCGGAAACCACTTCGTACCAGTGCTCCGCCCGGTCGCCGTCGCAATAGATCGTTTCCTCCGCCGTGCAGGTGACCCGGCTGCCCAGCCTGGGATGGTCCAGGACCAGGAACGGCACATGATGCTGGCCGACGACAGATGCCGTGTTGCACGCACTCATGGTATCGAACCCCCTTGTTTTTTGTTATCGACGCAAATTGAATTTGGTCTTGCCCCGGCGTGGTCGCGCGGCAGCCGGAGATGGGCGATGGTGCCGCGGCCCGGGGCGCTGCGGATCAAGGCCATGCCCCCGGCGGCCTCGGCAAATCGCCGCACCTGGCAAAGCCCCAGGCCGGTGCCGTTCGCGCCTTTGGTGGTGAAGAACGGCTCCCACACCCGGGCCAGCGTGGCCTTGCCCATGCCGCATCCGCTGTCCGCCACGGACACCAGCACCTGCTCCGCCGTCGCGCCGTCCGGACCGGACAGGACGACGTTGCGGACGCGCACAAGGACGCTGCCGTTCCGGCCCCCGCAAGCTGTCAGCGCGTCGCGCGCGTTGCTGACCAGGTTCAGGATGGCGGAGTCGAATTCCGCGGCAGTGGCGCGGACCAGCCAACTGCCCGCGCTGGTGAGCTGGACATGCAGGCTGCCGGACGGTGAAAGGATGCGGTCAAGTATCGGCAGCAGGGTCTGCAATCGAAGGTTGACGTCCAGCAGTGGTTGCAATTCCGTCGGCATGGCATTGCCGCCGGAAAGTTGCATCAGTGTCCTGGTCAACTCGGCCGCGTTGCGGGCGGCCAGCCCGATTGCGTCGAACAGTTCCGCCGCCGCCGGCTGGCACAGGCGCCGTGCCAGTTCGCTGCTGCTGAGCACGACGCTCAGCATGTTGTGGATGTCGTGGCCCAGCGCCGGCGTCAGCTCCGCCAGCAGCCGCAGCCGATCGGCGTTGGCTGTAAGAGTGCCGTCTGGCGGTTGTATCGGGCCGGCGCCTGTGGCCCGAGGCCGATCGGCCACCGCTGCGGCGATCCCGGCCGGCCGGGTCATGAAGATAGACGCACCCGCCATGCCACGTCTCCCTCTCCCAGTAGAGACGGCAGTCGATGGCAAGCTGCTCGCCGTCTCTTGAGCATTAATCTGCACCTGTGCCCGGTTGGATGCGATTGAGTACAAGTACTTAATGCGATACGGCGGGCGAGCACATCGATACGGAAGGTTGTTGACAAAAATCATCGGCCAGGATGCGCCGGATGGCATAGTTGCAGACGTCAGGACACAATCCGCGATGGAGGTCACGCATGGCCAAGCAGGTGCTGTTCCGGTCCGCCGCACGCGAGAAGATCCTGCACGGTGCAACCCAGCTGGCGGACGCCGTGCGCGTCACGCTCGGTCCGCGTTCGAAATCAGTCCTGATCGACAGGAAGTTCGGCGCGCCAATTGTGTGTGACGATGGCGTGACAATCGCGAAGGAATTCGAGCTGCGGGACCGCGACGAGAACCTCGGCGCCCGGATGCTGCGCCAGGCGGCGGAGAAGACCGGCGACGTCGTCGGCGACGGCACCAGCACCGCAACGGTCCTGGCGCACGCCATCCTGTCCGATGGCATCCGCAACGCCGTCGCCGGCGCCAGCCCGACCGAGCTGCGCCGCGGCCTGAACCGCGCCACCGCCGCCGCCGTCGCCGAACTGCGGGCGATGTCCCGGCCGGTGAGCACGCGCAAGGAGAAGGCGCAGGTCGCCACCATCTCGGCCCACAGCGACGCCGCCATCGGCGAACTGGTCGCCGACGCGATCGAGAAGGTCGGCAATGATGGCGTCATCACCGTCGAGGAGTCGAAGACCACCGAAACCACGCTCGACGTCGTGGAAGGCATGCAGTTCGACCGCGGCTTCCTGTCCCACTATTTCGTTACGAATGCGGAGAAGATGGAGGCCGAAGACGCCTACGTCCTGTTGTCCGACCGCAAGATCGGCAACCTGCAGGAGTTCCTGCCGGTGCTGGACGCGGTCGCCGAATCCGCCCGGCCGCTGCTGGTGATCGCCGAGGACGTGGAAAGCGAGGCGCTGGCGACACTGATCGTCAACCAGTTGCGCGGCGTCCTGAAGGCCTGCGCAGTCAAGGCGCCGGGCTTCGGCGACCGGCGCAAGGCGATGCTGGAGGATATCGCCGTGCTGACCGGCGCCACCATCGTCGCGCAGGAGCTGGGCGTGAAGATGGAAAGCCTGACCGAAAAGCAACTCGGCCGGGTGGCCCGCGTGGTCGCCGACAAGGACAGCACGACGCTCATCGGCGGTGCCGGCGACAAGGCCGAGATCGACGCCCGCATCCAGCAGATCCGCCGCGAGATCGAGGCCACCACCAGCGACTACGACCGCGAGAAGCTGCAGGAGCGGCTGGCGAAACTGCTGGGCGGCGTCGCGGTCATCCGCGTCGGCGCGCCCGCCGAGGTGGAGATGAAGGCGCGCAAGGAGGCGCTGGACGACGCCATCAGCGCCACCAAGGCCGCCGTCGCCGAAGGCGTCGTGCCCGGCGGCGGCCTGGCGCTGCTGCGTTGCGTTCCCGCCATCGAGCGGGAAGAAGCGAAGACCGAGGGCGACGAGCGGACCGGCATGCAGATCCTGCGCCGCGCGCTGGAAGTGCCGACGCGGCAGATCGCCGAGAACTCCGCGGTCGACGGCGGCGTGGTGGTGGCGCGCATGAAGTCGGGCGACGGCACGATCGGCTTTGATGCTGTATCAAAATAATTTGTCGACCTGATGCAGGCCGGCATCGTCGATCCGACCAAGGTGGTGCGCACCGCGCTGGAAAACGCCGTCTCGGTGGCCGGCACGCTGCTGCTGACCGAGGCGACGATGACCGACCTGCCCGAGCCCCACAAGCCGCGCGTGCCGGAGCTGGAGGGGGAGATGCCGTAACCGTTCTCTCTCCGCCATGGCCGGGCGTGTGCCTACGCAATGCACACATCCTGGAAACGAGTCGGAAATGACCGTACAATCAAGTGCTTGCCTGGGCGCCGAGAGCGTTCCCCCATCGTCATGGCCCGGCTTGTCCGGGCCACCTGTCGCGGCACAAGTGCTGGAATAGGTGGCCCGGACAAGCCGGGCCATGACGAAAGGGAAACGCAGCGGCGGACCGTTTCCGAGATGTGTGCATCCCGTAGGGCGTGTGCCGGCCATCTGCGCTTCGACGGCGGAGGGTGGATGGTCGGGACACGCCCTACCGCATGCACACATCGTGGAAACAACTGCAAAACCAGGCGCTCGCCCGGTGCCCGGGACCGTTGCCGCTCTGTCGCAACGGCGCGTTTGGCTGGTAAGCGACCGGCCGAGGGTGCGCAGGGCCACGTCGCCGTTGCGTGGCTCGCACATCCGGTGTGGCGCATCCTGCCCATCGGGATGGGGCGGAATCGGGTTTGCCGCCGCAATCAAGCGGACACGGAGTTCCACGGTGTTTGCACGGCGTTTCACGGAGGACGTGGATATTGCGCTTCGCGCGAAGCGCCTGAAATCATCGAACGCTGCCACAGGGGCGACCATGTTGGGGGCGCCCGGACGACTCCGTGAAACTCCGTGCCAACCCCGTGGAACTCCGTGTTCGCTTGATTGCTGCCGGTGAAACCGGCACAGGCCGTGACAGTATGAGGCATGGCTGAAGCGGACCGTTTCCGAAATCTGTGCATCCCGTAGGGACACGCCTGGCCATGACGATAGAGAGATGACGCCAACAGGACGCCGTCCGCCTGGTATCACCCGCAATCCCCGCCGTCGCACGTCGGCTGTGCCGCCGGCATCAGCACGCTGCCACGCTCCCCAGCGGCGCGGAACACCGTGCAGCCTTTCAGCCCCTTGTCGTAGGCGTGCCGGTAAACCCCGCTGAACGCGGCGAAATCGATTGCAGCCGGGAAATTGATTGTCTTGGATATCGCATTGTCCACCCACGGCTGCAGCACCGCCTGCATCGCCAGGTGCGCCTCCAGCGGCAGGTCCGCCGCAGTCACCAGGGCGTCCGGCACGCCATCGGAACGATCATGCATCGCCCGCCACAGCCGCACCGCATAATCGGTCAGCGGCAGCGTCACCGTCGCGCCATCCGGCCCTGGCACCGTACGCCGGGAATCGGCAGCGAAAATCGGCTCGATCCCGCTCGAGACATTGCCCGCCAGCAGGCTGATCGAGCCCGCCGGAGCGATCGCCAGCAGGTGGCTGTTGCGGATTCCGTGCCGCGCGATGCCGTCGCGAATCTCCGCCGGCAGCGCCTGGACGAAGGGCGCCCCCAGGAACGGCTCGCGCCGGAAATCCGCAAAGCTCGGCTTCTCCCGGGCGATGGCGATCGACGCCCGGTAGGCGTCCAGGCAGATCGCCCGCATCGTTCCGTGGGCGAATTCCAGCGAGGCGTCGCTGCCGTAGCGGATGCCCAGCATCAGCAGCACGTCGGCCAGCCCGGTGATGCCCAGGCCAACGCGCCGCGCCCGCCGCGCCGCATGGCGCTGCTGCGCCAGGGGAAACCGCGTCGCGTCCAGGACATTGTCGAGCAGTCGCACCGCGGTCGCGGTGACCGCCGCCAGGCGGTCGGTATCGAGCCGGGCCTGCAGGCTGAACGGATCGCGCACCAGCCGCGCCAGGTTGATCGAGCCGAGGCAGCAGGCGCCATACGGTGGCAGCGGCACCTCGCCGCACGGGTTGGTCGCGGCAATCCGCTCGCAGTACCAGAGATTGTTCATCCGGTTGATCCGGTCGATGAACAGCACCCCCGGCTCGCCACTCTCATAGCCCGCCCGCGCCAGCCGATCGGCCAGGTCCCGGGCGGGCAGGCGGCGGGCGACGCGGCAGCGGACGGCGCCGGCCTCGCCGGGCCAGTCGAGCCAGATCGTTTCACCACCGTTGCCATCCGGCAGGTCGGGAAACGCCAGCGGCCACGGCTCATCCTGCGCGACGGCGCGCATGAAGGCGTCGGTGACCAGGACCGACAGGTTGAAATGCCGCAGCCGCCGTGGATCGCGCTTGGCGTCGACGAACGCCAGTATGTCCGGGTGGTTGCAGTGCAGCGTCGCCATCATCGCGCCGCGCCGCACCCCGGCCGACTGGATGGTGGCGCACATCGTGTCCCACACATCCATGAACGACACCGGCCCCGAAGCGATCCCGCCGGTTTTGCGGGCGCGGAAGCCGCTCGGACGGAGGGTGGAGAAGTCGTAGCCGACGCCGCCGCCGTGCTGCATGGTCAGCGCGCCGCGTTCCAGGGCGCGGAAGATCCCGATGACCGAGTCGTCGATCGTCCCCATGACGAAGCAGTTCAGCAGCGTGACGTCCTCGCCGGTGCCGGCGCCGGCCAGAATGCGGCCGCCGGGCAGGAACCGGAAACCCTGCAGGATGTCGAGGAAGTGGTTCTCCCACTCCTCGCGCCGCGCCGTCTCGATCCTGGCCAGCGCGTGCGCGACGCGTCGCCAGCTGGTGTCGATGCCGCTCTCGGCCGCGCCGGCACGGTAGCGCGCCTGCCACAGATGCCGGGCAACCGGCGTGTCGAGCGGCGGTTCAGCCGGCATCGTGGCACGCCGCGATCGCCCGCGCGACGGCGTCCGAGACATCCAGGACCGTCAGGCGCAGCGCCGCTTCCGCGGCCAGCCGGAACGGCGGCACCGTGTTGGTGACGGTGATGCCGTCGATCGCCGGCGTCGCGAACAGCTCGGGCGCGCCGTCGATGAACAGCCCGTGCGCCGCGGCGGCCAGCACCCGGGTCGCGCCGGCGGCGCGGCAGGCCTCGGCGGCGCGCACCAGGGTGCCGCCAGTGCTGATCAGGTCATCGACGATCACCGCCACCTTGCCGCGCACCTCGCCGGCGAGCAGCCCGCCGCTGACCACGCCGCCGCTGCGGAATTTCTCCATGGTGGCGCTGCCCACATCCGCGTGCAGCATCGGCTCCAGCGACTGGCGCAACTGCTCGGCGCGCTTGGCGCCACCGGCGTCGGGCGAAACCACGACGACCGGCTGGCCCGGGGACTGATTACGCAGCGCGGCGGCGAAATGCGAAGCGAACAGCGGGGCGGTCTCGATGTGCCAGAACGGCATGCGGAAGGCGTTCTCGATCGCCGCGACGTTGTGTACTTCCAGCGCGATCAGCGCATCGAAGCCCACCGCCTCGAACAGGCCCGCGAGGTAACGGGTGGTGACCGGGTCGTTGGGCTTGGTGCGGCGGTCCTTGCGGGCGTAGCACAAATACGGCGTGATCGCCGTCACCCGCGCCGCGCCGGCGTCCTTCAGCGCGCCGCAGAAGAACAGCAGGCGGCACAGCTTGTCGTTGCCGCTCTGCGCCGGCTCGCCATACAGCGCGTGCAGCACGAACACGTCGTGGCCGCGCACCTGTTCCAGCGCGCGGGTCTTGTGCTCGCCGTCCTCGAACGAGCGCTCCTCGTGCCTGGCCAGTGGTACCTCGAGCCTTGTGGCGATGCGCTCGGCGATGTCCCGGCTGCCCTGCAGGCCGAAGAACGACAGGGGGAAGCGGCTCATGGTGCCCCCTCGCTGGATTTCATGGCGAAGGCGTGGGCGCGGTCGAGCAGCGTGATCACCTCGCTGTCGCGCAGCTGGCGGAAATCGTTGTAGTACGCGCCCACCGCCATGAAATCCGGCGGCATCCGCAGGCAGACGATCCGGTCCACCTCCTGGCGCAGGCGGTGCAGCACGTCGCTGGACGCGACCGGCACCGCCAGCACGATCGCCGCCGGCCGCCGGCGCCTTGTGCTGCGCAGCGCCGCGGCCATGGTGGCGCCGGTGGCGACGCCGTCGTCGACCACGATCGCCGTCCGCCCCGCGATCCCTGCCGCCGGCCGATCGGCCAGGTAGGTTGCGCGGCGGCGGTTCAGTTCCTGCACCGCCGCCTGCTTTTCCGCTTCGAAGTAGGCGTCCGGAATGTCCAGGCTGGCGACGATGTCGTCATTCACGACCAGCTCGGGCTCCGGCCCGTCGGCGATGGCGGCGACGGCCAGCTCCTTCTGGAACGGCGCGCCGATTTTGCGCACCAGCACGAGGTCGAGGGGGGCGTGAAGGGCGCGGGCGATTTCGAAGCCGACGGGAACGCCGCCGCGCGGCAGCGCCAGCACGACCGGATTTTGCAGCTTCAGGGCCAGCAGGCGCTCGGCGAGCTGCCGCCCGGCGTCGTTTCTGTCAGAAAACATGGTCTTCGATCTCCGCCGCTTGTAGCGCCAGATGCGTCCGGAACCAGTCCCTCGCCAGGATCACGACGGCGTCCAGCGCGCCCGGTTCCTCGAACAGATGCGTTGCACCGGGAATGATTTCCAGCCGGTGCTCGCTGTGCAGGGCCTGGCACGCCGCCCGGTTGAGCGCCAGCACTCCGGTGTCGCGGCCGCCGACGATCAGCAGCGTGGCGGCGCCCACCGCGGTCAGCGCCGGGCCCGCCCGGTCCGGCCGGCCGCCGCAACTGACGATGGCGGCGACGTCGGCCCGCACCGAGGCCGCGGCCAGGGCCGCCGCGGCGGCGACGCCAGTGCCGAAGAAGCCCAGCGGCAACCGCGGATCCGGCGCGGCCCGGCGCGCCGCCGTGGTCGCGAGGTCGAGCCGCCGCGCCAGCAGGGGAATATTGAGGACGTTGCGGCAGTCCGCCGCCTCGGCCTTGGTCAGCAGGTCGAGCAGCAGGGTGGCGAACCCGGCCCGCCGCAGCGCCGCGGCAACCAGCACGGTATGCCGGCTGAAGCGGCTGCTGCCGCTGCCGCGGGTGGCCATGACCAGCCCCTGCGCCTGGCCCGCCGGCAGCGCCAGCGATCCCCGCCGCCCCGAGCCGGGCAGGGTCACCGCGATGGCGCAATCAACCGGCGCGGTCATCGGATGGCCTCCGGACCAGGCTGGGCGGCATGCCCGCATCCGACGGAGGACGCACCGCACCGCGCGGCATCGGCCGCGGCATCGGCCATGGCCGCGAGGCCGTCTGGCCCGGCTTCGGCGGCTTGCCAGATGCGCGGGTCCAGCCCGGGCGGCGGGTCGCCCAGCCAGAACGGCAGCAGGCGGATTCCCGGCGGCAGCGCCACCGTCGCGTTGCGCTCGTCGCTGTCGCCGAACCGGCCTTCCAGCAGCACCGGAACGCCCGCCAACAGCACCGCCAGGGCCTCGCGCCACACCGCTTCGCCGGCCGCGCCGGCGCGCAGCACGCGCGCCCCCGGCGCCGGCGGCACCCGTGCCGCAAGCCGCGCCGCCGTCTCCACCCTCGCCCGGTCGTCGCTGCCGCCCAGCATGACCAGCACCGGCGGGCGGGCGTCGAGGAAATCCATCGCGGCCTCGACATGGCGTCGTGCCCGGGCCAGCAGCGCGCGGGCCTCCTCCGGGTCGCCGCGGCGGTGGCTGGCCGCCGCAAGCGCATAGCTGCGGGTGGCGGCGCGGGCGGAGAGGAACAGCGGCAGCGCGCGCAACCCATCGGTCTCACGCGTGCGGTCGAGCCAGGCGTTGAACACGATGTTGCCGAGGTCGTCGCGCCCGCGCAGGTGCAGGTCCATCAGCAGGAAGGCGAGGTCGTACAGCACGTCGATGCAGCCGATGTCGTCGGCGAACTCGATGCAGTCGAACAGTGTCGGCCGGTTGCCATACAGGCAAATGTTGGCCAGCCGCAGGTCGCCGTGGCAGCGGCGGACATGGCCGTCCGACTGGCGCGTGTCGAGCAGGTCCGCAACCCGGTCCAGCGTGTCATGCGCGCGACGGCTCAACGTGGCGAAGGGGGCCCCGTCCAGGGCCGCGCCGGCGAACGCCAGTTCGCGGTCGTTGTCGGCAAGCATGCGCCGGATGCCGTCGGCGCCGCCGAAGTCCCAGGTGACCGGCGCGGCGGCATGGAAGCGCGCGATGGTCTCGCCCAGGTCGCGCATCAGCTGCGGCGTGAGCCGCCCGGCCTCCGCCATATGCTCGAACAGATCGGCCTGGTCGAAGCGGCGCATGACGACCACGTGGTCCAGCGCCGGCCCGGCGCCGTCGAATTCCAGGCCGCCTGCGCTGGCGGTGATGGCGCGCACCGCCTGGTACAGCTCCGGCGCGGCGCGCGTGTTCAGGCGCAGTTCCGCCTCGCAGGCCGCCCGGCGCCGCTCCACCGTGGTGTAGTCGAGCGAGGCGAAGCGGATCGCCCGCTTCAGCTTGCAGGCGCGGTCCGCGACCAGGAAGACGATCGAGCAATGGGTTTCGATCCGCTCCAGCGCCGCGCCCGGCAGGCCATGGCTGGCCGGATCGGACAGGAAGTCGATCACGGGTTGCTGGGACCCGTTCATGACGGCGGTTTCCGGCCCGGGGCAGTGTCCAGGGCGGCGTCCAGGCCGGCGGCCAGGTGGCGGATGCCGTGGCTGAGCTGCACCGGGATGGCCTCCGGCTCCAGCCGCTTCAGCGCTTTCGGCAGGTGCGCCAGGCCGGACGCGGCGTGGGCGCGGGCCTGGTGCACCGTAGGCAGTTGGACGACGCGCCGGCCGCCGCGCATGATCGGTTGCAGCAGCGGCTCGCCCGGCATGGGCTCGTCGGCCAGCGCCACCACGTCGGCGACGATGCTGCCGTCGTCGTGGTAGCGGCGATGCACCTGCTTGCGGCCCGGCCAGGTGGCCTTGCCCTCGCTGAGCTTGCGCTTCGGCCGCCCGGCGTATTCCTGCAGCTTGTAGGCGCAGTCGAGCACCGGCGCGTCGGCCGCGGCGGCCAGGCTGGTGCCGATGCCGAACCCGTCGATCGGCGCTCCGTCGCGGCACAGCGCCTGGATGCCGTGCTCGTCCAGGCCGCCGCTGGCGAAGATGCGGATGCCGCGCAGCCCGGCGGCGTCCAGGATGGCGCGGACGGCGCGGGCATGGCGGCCGAGGTCGCCGCTGTCGAGCCGGACCGCGCCGATGGTGATGCCGGCGGCGGCGAGGCGCGGCGCCAAGGCGCAGACGATCGCGGCGCCGCGCTCGGTGTCGTAGGTGTCGATCAGCAACGTCAGCGCCTGCGGGCGCACCCGGGCGAAGCGCTCGAACGCGGTGGCCTCGTCGTCGTGCGCCTGGATGAAGGAATGCGCCATGGTACCGAACACCGGGATGCCGAAGACGCGGTTGGCAAGCACCGTGGCGGTGCCGGCGAAGCCCATCAGGTAGCTGGCGCGGGCGGTGAGCAGCGCGGCCTCGGCGCCGTGGGCGCGGCGCAGGCCGAAATCCAACAGTTGCTTGCCGGGCGCGGCCAGCACCATGCGGGCGGCCTTCGAGGCGATGACGGTCTGGAAGTGCAGCAGGTTGATCAGCCGGGATTCGGCCAGTTGCGCCTGGGCCAGGGGGGCGGTGACGCGCAGGATGGGCTCGTTCGGGAAGAACACGGTGCCTTCCGGCATGGCCTCGACGTCGCCGGTGAAGCGCAGGTCGTGCAGCGTGCCGGCGAAGGCGGGGGAAACCAGGCGGGAGTCGCGCAGCCAGGCGCATTCGTCCGGGGTGAAGCGCATTGATTCCAGGAACTGCACCGCCTGCTCCAGCCCGGCGGCGACCAGGAAGCCGCGGTTTGGCGGCAGCTTGCGGACGAACAGCTCGAACACGGCCGTTTCCGCCATGCCGTGCGCGGCGTAGGCTTCCAGCATTGAGAGCTGGTAGAGGTCGGTCAGCAGCAGGCTTTGCTCAACCATCCCGGCATCATGCCGGGGAGGCTGTTTGCGGAGTTGATTTTAATCACCTGACGGCGGATTTGCTGTGAACGTGATGGGCGGGCGTTGGTCCCGGCCATCCGCACTCCAACGGTGGGGGGTAGATGGCCGGGACACGCCCCATGTGTATCAGGATAAGCGAACTGGCGGAGCAAGGGCTTCTCCCTCACCGTCATGGCCGGGCGTGTCCCTACGGGATGCACAGATCTCTGAAACGAGTCGGAAATGACCGTAAAATCAAGTGCTTGCCTGGGATCCGAGAGCGTTCCCCCATCGTCATGGCCCGGCTTGTCCGGGCCACCTGTCGCGGCACACGTGCTGGAATAGGTGGCCCGGACAAGCCGGGCCATGACGAAAGGGAAACGCCGCGGCGGACCGTTTCCGAGATGTGTGCATTGCGTAGGGCGTGTCCCGGCCATCGACCCTCCGCCGTCGAAGCGCGGATGGCCGGGACATGCCCGGCCATGACGGTGAGAGAACGGCCGCGGCGCCAAATTCTTCTCCGCCAATCGCCCTACCCTGATACGCATGGGGACACGCCCGGCCATGACGATAGGGAGACGACCTAGCGTCGCCACACCGTTCCGCCAGCGCACTGCCAGCGCAACGCCTCTCACCCCACAGCGACAGCGGACACCTTCCGGAACCGCCACACCGCCAGCGCAAAGAACACCGCCCCGAATCCCGCCACCGCCAGGAAATCCGGCCAGACCAGCGAGAACCCCGCCCCGCGATACAAAATCGCCTGCGCGAAGCTGACGAAATGCGTGGACGCCACGCCCTGCATCACCACCTGCAGCCACGCCGGCTCGCTCTCGATCGGCGTGTTCCCGCCCGACAGCATCTGCATCGGCATGAACACCAGCATGAACAGCAGCCCAAGCTGCGGCATCGACCGCGCCACCGTCGCCAGGAACAGCCCCACCGCCGAGGCGAAGAACAGGTACAGCATCACCCCGCACAGGAACAACGGGATCGAGCCCGCGATCGGGATCGCCAGCAACCCGCGCACCACGGCATACAGCGAAATCGTTGTCGCCACCGAAATGACGAAGCCGTTCGCCAGCACCTTGGCCGAGGCGATCTCCACCGGCGACAGCGGCATCGTCAGCAGGTGATCCATCGTACCGTGCTCGCGCTCCCGGATCACCGCTGCGCCGGCCAGGATGATCGCCAGCATGTTGATGTTGTTGATGATGCCCATGATGCTCATGAACCAGCCCGGCGCGGCGTTCGGATTGAACGACAGGTGCACCGCCAGCGTCACGGCATCGGCTGGGACCTGCTCGCCGCGCGTCACATGCCGCCGGATCTCGTCCATCAGGATATCCTGCACGTAGCCCGCGCCGACGCCGGCCTGCAGCGCTGCGGTGGCATCGACGTTGACCTGCACTGCCGGCACCCGCCCGGCCTCCACGTCGCGCTGGAAATGCGGCGGGATGTCGATGATGAAGGTATAGCGCGCCAGGTCCAGCAGCCGGTCGATGTCCTTCGCCGCGATCATCTGCGCCGGCTTGAAATACGGCGGCAGGAAGGCGTGCGCCATCGCCTGCGACAGCTGCGAATGATCCTCGTCGGCGATGGCGATTGCGGCGTTGTGCACCTCCTGCGCGGTGTTCTGCGCCATCGAAATGATCGAGAAGCTGAAGCTCCAGATCATCAGCGCCACCAGCGTGAAGTCGCTCAGGAAGCTGCGCACTTCCTTGGTGCCGAGCCAGAAGACGTTCCGCAGGTGGCGCAGCATGGCGCTACCGCTCCTGCTTGCGCAGCAGCAGCGCGGCCAGCATCAGCAGGGCGGGGAAGAACAGCGACAGCTCCAGCATGGTCGTGCCAAGCTCGGCAAACCCCAGTCCCTTGGTGAAGGTGCCGACGCTGATCGGCAGGTAGTAGCTCATCGGGAACAGCCGCCCCATCACCGCGCCCATGCCGGTCAGCGACGAAACCGGCGACATGATGCCGGAAAACTGCATCGCCGGGACCACCGTCAGGATGGCCGTGCCGAACAGCGCCGCGATCTGCGTGCTGGAAAACGTCGAGACCAGCAGGCCATAGCAGGTGGTGGCGAAGACATAAACCAAGGTCCCCACGGTCAGCGCCGCCAGGCTGCCTTTCAGCGGCACGCCCAGCACCAGCGTCGCCAGGGCCACCAGGATGGCGAAGCTCACCATCGCCAGCGCCACGTACGGCAGTTGCTTGCCGAGAATGAACTCCAGCCGCGTCACCGGCGTGACGTACAGGTTGGTGATCGAGCCGAGTTCCTTTTCCCGCACCACGGCCAGCGCCATCAGGATCGCCGGGATCATGGCCAGCAGCAGCGCGAGATTGCCGGGCATCATGGCGTTGATGCTGTTGAAGCTCTGGTTGTAGCGGAAGCGAGTCTCGATCGTCGCGGGCTGGGTCGCCGCCTTCCCGCGCGCCGTCGCCAGGTCCTGCAGGAACCGCGCATGCACGCCCTGCAGGTAGCCGCGCGTGGTTTCCGCCTGGAACGGCATGGCGCCGTCGATCCAGGCGCCGATCTCGGCGGGACGGCCGCGGCGGACGTCGCGGCCGAAGCCGGGCGGGATTTCGATGGCCAGCTTCAGTTCGCCGGTCGCCATGCGGTCGTGCAACGCCTGCGCGCTGGCGATGGGCCGGTGTTCGGCAAAGTAGGCCGAGCCGGAGAACGCCTGCACATAGGCGCGGCTTTCCGGCGTGCGGTCGCGGTCCAGCACGGCAAAGGGCACGGTGTTGACGTCAAGGTTGACGCCGAAGCCGAACACCAGGAACAGCAGCGCCATCCCCAGCACCGCGAAGCCCAACCGGATGTGGTCGCGCAGCAGTTCCAGCGTCTCGCGCCGCGTGTAGGCGAACATCCGGCGCGGGCTGAACCAGCGGTGCTGCGGCTCCCGCGCCACCACCGGAGCGGCCAGAACCGGGGCCTCGGCGGCGGGACGTTCCCCGCCCGCCGCCTCCAGGCAGGCGATGAACGCCTCCTCCAGCGTCGCGGCGTTCCACTGCCGCGCGAGGTCGGCCGGGCTGCCGGTGGCCAGCACCCGCCCGGCATGCATCAGCGCGACACGGTCGCAGCGGGCGGCCTCGTTCATGAAATGGGTGGAGACGAAAATGGTGACGTCGCGCCGGCGCGACAGGTCGCCCAGCAGCGCCCAGAACCGGTCGCGCGCCAGCGGATCGACACCCGACGTCGGCTCGTCGAGGATCAGCAGTTCCGGCTCGTGCACCACCGCCACCGCCAGCGACAGCCGCTGGCGGATACCCAGCGGCAGCGCCGCCGCCCTGACGTGCAGGTGATCGCGCAGCGAGAACGTCGCGACCAGCGCGTCCACCCGCCGGTGCGCCCGGTCTTCCGGAAGCTGGTACAGCCGCGCGTGCAGCAGCAGGTTCTGCTGCACCGTCAGCTCGGTGTATAGCGAGAACGACTGCGACATGTAGCCGACGCGGAAGCGCATCGCCATGCCGGCGGCGTCCATTTCCTGGCCAAACAACAGCGCCTGCCCGGCCGTCGGCGGCAGCAGGCCGGTCAACATTTTCATCGTCGTCGTCTTGCCGCAGCCGTTGGAGCCGAGGAAGCCGAAGATTTCCCCCCGCTCGATGCTGAAGCTGACGTCGTCCACCGCGAGAAAATCGCCGAACCGCCGTGTCAGCCCGTGCGCGCTGATGGCAACCTCGTGGCTGCCGTCGCCGCGCGGCGGGATGTCGGGCCGGACGCGGCCGGCGCGCGCGACGGGCGGGAGCATGGCGATGAAGCTTTCCTCCAGCGTGTCGCAGCCGGTGTCGCGCCGCAGCGCGGCCGGGGTGCCGCTGCCCAGGATCGCGCCGTCGTGCATGGCGATCAGGTGTTCGAACCGCTCGGCCTCGTCCATGTAGGCGGTGGCGACGATCACGCTCATCGCCGGGCGTTCCGCGCGCAGGCGGTCCACAAGATCCCAGAACTGCCGGCGCGCCAGCGGATCGACGCCCGTCGTCGGCTCATCGAGGATCAGCAGGTCGGGGTCGTGGATCAGCGCGCAGCACAGCCCGAGCTTCTGTCGCATGCCGCCCGAGAGGTTGCGGGCGGCGCGGTCCGCGAACGGGGCGAGGCCGGTCGCCGCCAGCAGTTCGTCCATCCGCCGCTGCCGCTCCCGCGCGCCCTGGCCGAACAGGGAGGCGAAGAAGGTGATGTTCTCCGCCACGCTCAGGTCGGGATACAGGTTGCGGCCGAGGCCCTGCGGCATATAGGCGATGCGCGGGCAGATCAGGCCGCGATGCCGGGCGGAGCCAAGGTCGCCGCCGAGCACCTCCACGCGCCCGTCCTGGATCCGCTTGGCGCCGGCCAGGATGCCCAGCAGCGTGGACTTGCCGACGCCGTCGGGGCCGATTAGCCCGGCCATGCCGCCGCGGTGGAGCGTCAGGCTGACGCCGCGCAGGGCGATCCGCGGGCCATAGCGATGCCACACGTCGCGCGCCGTGGCGACGGCGTCGGTCATTTTCCCGCTGCCGGCGGTTGGGGTTGCTGCTGGGGTGCCGGTTGCGGGTCCGTGGGTTGCCGGGGCGCCGGCGGCTGGTCCGCCAGTTCCAGGAAGGGCGGCCATCCGGCGTGCGGGTCGAAGCGGATATATGCCAAGCCCGGTACACCCGCGTGCAGGTCCGCGCCGAGTATCTGCAACGCCTTCGGATCGACCCGCACACGGACCCGGAACATCAGCTTGTCGCGCTCGGAGCGGGTTTCCACCATCTTCGGGGTGAACTGGTTCTTTGACGCAATGAACGTGACGGTGGCCGGCAATGGCTGGCCGGGCAGGGCGTCGAGCAGGATGCGGGCCTGGTCACCAAGCTTCACCCGGCCGGCGATCGCCGTCGGCAGGAACACGTCCATATAGACGTAACCGGCGTCGAGCATGGTGAACACCTTGCCGCCGGCCGCCAGCACCTCGCCCACATTGGCTAACCGGTACTGGATCGGCCCGTTCTTCGGCGCCACCAGGGTGTTGTCGGCGATATTGACGCGGATCAGGTCGGCGTTGCGGATCGCCCCCTCCAGCGCGGCCTTCGCCATGGCGATCCTGGCCTCGGTGCCGTGGTAGGTCGCCACGGCGGCGTCGAACTGCGACTGCCGCTGGTCCAGCACCTGGCGGGTTTCATAGTCGCCCTTCACCAGGGTGCGGGCGCGCTGCAGTTCCTGCGCCGCCAGCTTCACCTGGCTGCCAATCTGCGCGAGCACGGCCTCGCTTTCGGCGATGGCATGCCGGGCCTGGGCGATCTGCGCCTCGGCCTGGGCGAGCGAGGTCTGCAGGTCGCGCACATCCATGCGGGCGACGACCTGCCCGGCGGTGACGCGGTCGGCCTCCTCGGCCAGGATTTCGGCGATGCGGCCGGGGAACTTGGTGCTGATGTCGATCTCGTCGGCCTCCAGCCGGCCGTTGGAGAAGGCGATGCCGGCGGGAAGCGGCGGCGGGGCGCGCAGCCACCACCACGTGCCGCCGCCGAGGCCGCCGGCCAGCAGCGCGAGCAGCAGCAGCACCGTCCGCCGGGACCGCCTGGGCGGCGGGGACGGCACCGGCACGAGGTCGCCGTTGATTGGCGGCGGAACCACCACGGAGGCCTGGACGGGGGGCCGTGGTTCCTGCAGCCCGGTCGTGGGGGGCGAAGCCTGCTGGATCATCCTGCCGTCCCGATGCCGAGGACGAAGGTCGACGGCCTCCGTCGTCGGCTGATTCTGCGGCATCGGCGCGACGGGAGCATTGATCCATGTCAGTCAGGGGCGGGGATCACCCGGCCAGGCCGCCGCGGCGCCGGCGGTCGTCATCGGTGCGCGGGACGATCCGCATCCGGCGACCCGGCGGTCAGGCCGGCGATCAGCACCGCCAATACGCCGGTCAGGAAAATTCCGTCGAACGTCCCGGCGCCACCGATCGAGGCCACCGGCGCCCCCAGGCCCTGGACCTTGTCCAGGTTGAGCAGATCGGCACCAACCAACGTGCCGACACTGCCGCCGATATAGGCCAGCGGAGCCGCGTACCGAACCGACAGGATCATCGCCACCAGCGCCGTTGCCACTGCCGGAACGAAGATCGGCACGGCAATGCCGACGCCCGGGACAGGATGCGCAAGGGCGTGGCTGACCGCGGCCACGCCCGCGATGGCCAAGGTTCCACGCACCCAGAGCCGATGCCGCGCCAGCAGGTAGATCGACATCAGGCCAGGGATGATGGCACCGCCCAGATTGGCGGCAATGACCGTCCCCGGCCAGTTCTGGACCACCGGAACGACATACTCCATGCCATAGAACTGGACCACCTGTCCGGACAGGACTTGCTGCTGCGGCAACTCGACCAGTGGCACGTTGAAGTAGGAGCCGATCAGCGAGCCCAGCAGCACCAGCGTGGCAACGCGGGCGCTCAAGCCAAGACGCATGTAGGCGTAGCGAAGCACGCCCACCTGCACGAGCGCGATCAAAAAGATGAACAACCCCACCAGGATGGAGAAGAACGGCAGGGGCAGCGGCAGATAATGAAGCTGGCTCAAGGGCTGGCGCCTGTATCAGACGATACGCCGGCCAGGCTGGAAACACGGCAAGCCCGGCGCGTGCGGATGCTCCACGCTATCTGGCGGCGGGCCGAGGCCCGACAAGCCCGGCGGATGACACAGGCTGGAGATGCCTGCACAAGCGGAATGATCAGCACGCCTCCGCCGTGACGTTGCGGCCGTCCTCCGCGGCAGCGGCGGCCAGCGCCGAGCGGACCGTTTCATCGGCCAGTTCGGCCTTCACCGCCAGCCGCACCGCCTCGGCCAGGCTGCGCGCGCCCAGCCGCGCCATCAGCCGCGCGCGGTGCACCTCGGCGGTCCGCTGGCTGATGCCAAGTTCGTGCGCGATCAGCTTGTTGGGCTTGCCGGCCACCAGCAGGTCCAGCACCTCCCGCTCGCGCGGCGATAGCCCGGCCATCCGCCGCGCCGCCTCCACCACCTCGGGGTGGGCAGCGGCCGGCCCTTCGGGCGGCGCGCCCGGGCGAGGCTGCTGGCCGGCGCCGTGGATCGCGATCGACCGCTCGATCACCGTCAGCAGCGCCTCGTCATCGAACGGTTTTTCGATGAAATCCACCGCGCCCGCCTTCATCGCCCGCACCGCCGTGGCAACGTCGCCATGCGCCGTCATCACCACGACCGGCCGGCTGAACCCCGCCGCCTTCAGTTGCTCCAGCAAGGCGACCCCGTCCAGCCCGGGCATCCGCACGTCGGTCAGCACGCAGCCGATACCGGCCTCGTTCAGGTCCGGCAGCGACTCCAGGAAGGCGACGCCCGACACATGCGTGGCCGCCGGAATGCCCGCCGACTGCAGCAGCAGGCCAAGCCCGCGGCGCACCGCCTCGTCGTCGTCCAGGACATGCACCACAGGCGGCGATGCCGCCGGCGTGGACATCGCCGGGGCAGGCTGTCGAGGTTCCGTGGTCATTGGCGGCCCTCCTTGGTCCGGGGCGGGTTGAACTGCGCCGTATGCAGCGTGAAACGGAAGATCGTGCCGCCGCCGGGATTGGGTTCGGCCCACAGCCGTCCGCCGTGCGCCTCGACGATGGAGCGGGAAATCGACAGGCCGACCCCCATGCCGCCGCTGCGCGTGGTGACGAACGGCTCGAACAGCCGATCGGCCACCTCCGGCGCCAGCCCGGGGCCGGTGTCGGCCACCGAGATCTCGACCGTTCCGGGTTCGGCCCCGGGAGTGGCCCCGGGATCAGCCGGTACGGCCGACACCGTCACGTCGCGGCGCGGCGCGGGGCCGGCGGAGTCCGCGGGACGCTCGGCCATCGCCTGCGCGGCGTTGCGGATCAGGTTCACCAGCACCTGCTGGATCTGCACCCGGTCGGCCAGCACCAGCGGCAGGCCCGGGGCGATGCGGAAGGTGACGTGCAGGCCCATCTCCCTGGCGCCGATGAGCGCCAGCGCGCTGGCGTCCTCGATCAGCTTCGGCAGCGCCTCCAGCCGCCGATCGGCCGGCTCCCCGCCGCGGCTGACGAACTCGCGCAGGCGCTGGATGATGTGGCCGGCGCGCAGCGCCTGCTCCGCCGCCAGGTCCATCGCCTCGGCCAGCGCCGGCGGCGTGTTCGCCAGCCCGGCGGTCGCCAGCATGCGCCGCGCCGCCCGCACCGCGCTGGTGGTGGCGGTCAGCGGCTGGTTCAGCTCGTGCGCCAGCGCCGAGGCCATGGCGCCCGCCGCGGACAGGCGCGCGACATGCGCCGCCTCGGCCTGCAGCTCCTGCAGCCGCGCCTGCGTCGCCTGCCGCTCGGTCAGGTCGCGCATGAAGCCGGTGAACAGGCGCCGTCCGTCGACGCCCAGCTCGCCGATGGACAGATCCAGGGGGAAGGTCGAGCCGTCCCGGCGCCGCCCGGTGACGATCCGCCCGATGCCGATGATGTGCCGCTCGCCGGTCGCCAGGTAGTGGGCGATGTACTCGTCATGGGCCTCGTGGTCAGGGGACGGCATCAGGACGTTGACGTTGCGCCCGACCGCTTCCGCGGCAGGCCAGCCGAACATGCGCTCGGCCGTGGCGCTGAACGACAGCATGACGCCTTGTTCGTCGATCAGCACCATGCCGTCGGGCACGGTTTCCAGAATCGAGCGCAGCCGCGCCTCGCGTTCGTCCAGAGCCTCCGCCGCCCGCTTCGCCGCGGTGATGTCGCGCGTGACCGTGGCGTAGCCGTTGAGCCGGCCGGCGGCGTCGCGCAGCGGGAACAGCGTGCACCGCACGTCGACCGGCGCGCCGCTGCGCTGGTTGACGTACTGGATCTCGCCTTCCCACAGGCCCTGCACCGAGACGATGGGCATGATCTCGGTGTTGAACCGGTCCAGCGAGGCCGGCGCGACGTAGTCCATCAGGTTCAGGCGGCCGAGCCGCGCCGTCTCGTGCAGGCCGATCATCCGCCGGCCGCCGCGGTTGAGGTAGCTGACCTGGCCGTTCTGGTTGGCGATGGCGATGAAATCGTTGCTCTGCTCGATCAGCTGCAGCAGGCGTTCCTGGTTTTCGTTGGCGCGCTTCAGCAGGGTGATGTCGCTGAACACGCCAACCATGCGCACCGCCGTGCCGTCGTCGTCGCGCAGCACGCGCCCGAGCGGGCGGATCCAGCGGATTTCCCCGTCCGTCCGGGCGATGCGATGCTCGCACTGGTACAGCCCATCGCTGGCCAGCGCCGCCTGGAACGCCTCCTCGACCTTGCGCTGGTCGTCGGCATGGATGCGGGAGCGCCACGCGCTCACGTCAATCGGCGCGTCCGATGGCTCCAGGCCGAAGATACGGAAGGAGGTGTCGTTCCAGCGCGTCACCCCGGTGCGCAATTCGGTGTCGAAGGTGCCGAGCCCGGTCGCCTCGATCGCCAGCCGCAGCCGTGCCTCGCTCGCCCGCAGCGCCGCTTCGGCGGCCTTGCGGGCAGTGACGACCTCGGAGAACAGCACGGCGCCGCCGATGCTGCCGTCCTGCTGGCGCCACGGCGTCATCTGCCAGCGGACCCAGTCGGTGCGGCCGTCGGCGCGGAGGAATTCCTCGTCCTCGGCCGACAGCGTTTCGCCGTCGTCCAGCACCCGGCGGTGGATGGCGCGCCAGTGTTCGGGGAGGTCCGGGAACACGTCGTAGTGGCTGCGGCCGGCGAACGCCTCCGGGTCGCGGTCCGGCAGGCCGTAATCCGTCAGGAAGCGGCGGCTCAGCGACAGGTAGCGCATCCCGGCGTCGAACACGGCGATGGCGGCGGGGACGCGCTCGATGAACAGCCGCTGCCGCGCCTCGCTGTCGGCCAGCGCGTGCTCGGCGCGGATCCGCTCGGTGATGTCGAGGTGCATGACCACGGCGCCGCCGGCGGCGCCGGCATCGGTGTCCGGCCCCGCGACCATGTGGAACCAGCGCGGCGTTCCATCGGGCAGGTCGCAGGGATAGGTCAGTTCCAGGTGGTCGCGACGGCGGGCCAGGATGTCGCGCAGCCCGTCCAGCGCGGCTCGCGCGGCCGGGTCGCCGGCGGCGGCGGGACGGCAGGCGGCGAGATAGTCGGCGCCGACACACGTCCGGCTGTCCGGCTCCAGCCCGCCGGCCATGGCGAAGCGGCGCCACGCGGCATTGACCGTGACAATGACGCCCTGCGCGTCGAGCAGCGCCACGTTCGCCGGCAGCGCTTCCAGGATCGCCGTCTGGCGCTGCATCATCTGCTGCAGCGCGCGGGTCTGGGCATGCTGCTCGGTGACGTCGAGCCAGGCGACGTAGGCCAGGGCGCGTCCGTTGAGCAGCACGCGCGTGGCCCGGGCGAGGACGTCACGGATCCGGTCGCCGCGGTCGCGGTACTGGGTGGTGAATTCCTGCGGCGCCCCTTCCGCGTCGAGCGACGCCGCCCAGCGCCGCACCTCGTCCTCGGACTGCGTCGCCTCGATGTCGGGCACGTGGAGAGCGGCGAACGTGGCGCGGTCGTAACCGAGCGTGTCGCAGGCGCGGTCGTTGAAAGCGACGAAGCCCAGGGTTCCTGGGTCGAACACCGCGACGGCGACCGGGACGGCGCCGAACAGGGCGCGGAAGCGCGCCTCGCTGTCGCGCAGGCCGGCCTCGGCGGCCAGCCGTTCGGCTGTGGCGGCGGCCAGCGCGTGGCCAACCTGCGCCAGTTCGGCGATCCCGGTCGCCGGCGGCGGGATCGCCTGGCCCTCGCGCAGCCGCTCGGCCGCTCGCGCCAGCGCCATCACCGGATGGGCGATCCGGCGCGCGAACAGGACGGCGAGCGCGCTGGACAGCAGCGCCAGCAGGACGCCCAGCGCCGCCACGGACGCCGCCGAGCGGCGCAGCGCGGTGGTGATCTCGGCTTCCGGCGCGGTCGCCCAGGCGGTCCAGCCCGACAGGTGGGAGTGGCTGAAGGCGGCGATCACCGAGTCGCCGTCCATGTGCGCGCCGGTGTCGTCGGCATTGCCTTCCCGGACCCGGGCGGCGGCGCGGGTCAACGCCGCGGCCAAAGACTGCCTGGGCGCCCCCGGCTGCTCGCCCGACTGCGCCACCACGATGCCCTGCCGATCGGCGATGGTGATGGTCCAGCCGGGCGGCGCCGGCAGGTCCTGGATGATGCCGCGGACCAGATCGGGCGCCAGGACCAGGCGCAGCAGGCCGATCGTTTCTGGTTCGGCGCGGTCTGGCACGTCGATACGGATCGTCGCGGCCGCTGTCGCCGGGTCGCTGACAAGATCCGACACCTGCGGCCGATCGGCGGGCAGCGTGGCGGTGGCGCGCGGCGGCGGAACGGGCGCCGGGAGAGCCGCGCCATGCGGGCGCGCCGTGTCGACCTGCCGGCGTCCCGTGCGGTCGTGGAATTCAATGTCGGCGCCAAACTCCTGGCGGAACTCGCGGGCGCGGATGTCGAGTTCGGCCCAGTCGCCGCTGCGCGCGGCATGCGACTTCGCCAACACCTCGGCGGCGAAGACCAGCCCGGTCAGTTCGCGATCGATCGCATAGGCGGCGCCGCGCGCGGCATCCAGGCCGGTCCGGTCCAGGTAGGCGTGCTGCGAGGCGACGTAAAATGACGCCAGCACGCCGGCCAGCACAAGAACGGGTATCACCAGCGTGAGGCAAAGCATGAGCAGATGCCATGACAGCGGGCGGGTTCTTGCTATTGTTGCTGTATCGGTGACGGAAGGTATCCCGTCAGGCATCGTCCCCATCGGCTCCAGCCCCAGGCGGCCAGCGGTTGGCCGGATCCACGCATCGGCGTTGGGCAGCCTGATTACTAGGCGCGATCAGGCGGATACTTGCGTCCGATCGCCTGCCGACGACGGACCCATTCGGTGTCCGGGGACGATAATACAATCCGCCATGAATGGCTCCAAAAAACTTACGCGACAATTACGGAAGGTTGTTTAATAAAGAATTGTTTCCAAACGGCCAGCGCTGATCCGTGAGGGATCTTGACGCCCGGCGACTGCCACAAGTAGAATGCACTATCGGTATCATTGATCCAGGGTTGAAATATCAGTACATATTCTACTTTATGTCCAGGCGGATGCGATTTAATACTACCTTGGTTCCCGGCGCCGCCCAGGCCGCGGCCTCCGCCCGCCGGCGTGATTTTAAGCAAATCGGAAGAATGCCCATCGGTCCGGCGGCGCTGGCGGCCGCGCTGCTCTTCGTATCTTAGTGTCTTTGTGTTGAAGCGGCAGAAGAAACCGCACGGCCCTGTCCGTGTCCCACGATCACTGCCCGTGCCGCTACAACCGTTGGCTTTAACACAAAGACACTAAGCCACTAAGAATAGCGTCTCACGGTGCCCTACGGCGGCCGTACATCTTCGGAATGAGTTTTCACAACGCTTGTTCACGGCATCAGCCTGCCCCGCGGCAATGGAGACCGTCCTGGAGGCTCTGGTGCCGCTCGCCACCCGGAAACGTCCGTGCCGGTTGCTCCGGCCGTGATTTTCAGCACGGAGAAAACGCGGAGGGCCGGGAGGGCCACGGAGCTGGTGCGAACGGGTTGGCTTGTCGCCCGGCCCGGCCCGGTCTCCGTGGCCCTTCGTGCCCTCCGCGCTTTCTCCGTGTTGAGAGCCGATCGGCGATCCACACACCGGCGCCGCCTCGACCCAACGAAAACGACGGCCGATCCCGATGCCACTCAACCAGACGGGCCACGGGAATGGAGACTGGACCTCCGGCGAGCGGTACGGGGACAAGGATTGCACGGGATGCGTCCTTGTTCTGGTGCCTCGAAGCCAGATTGTTGCGGAGATGTACGACCGCCGTAGCACGGTGCCCGGGAATGGTCCGGTCCGCCGGAGTGATACGATCCGCAACGCCGCGAGCAGGAACATGCTCCGCCAGCAGGAGGCGAAACGGCATGATCGCGCAGTTATTCAGGCTCGATGCCCGGGTTGGCGCCTATGGGCCCAATCCAATGCGCCAACGCACCATTTGCAAAGGCGATGTCGTTGCGGATGCCATGAATGCCAGCCAGTCCGGCAGGCGCGGCGTGGGCCCATTTCTGTTCCCACGTGCTGACCTCGCTTTGCAGGGTCAGCCAGTCCTTGCTGAGGATCACTTTTGTCTGATCATCGGGCGCGAAGGCGTGCTGCTCAAGCGCCTGGACCGCCTGCCGCGCCGGATCCGCGTCGGAAGCAGGCACCGTTGTGGTCTTGTCCGGGGCCGGTTCCCGCGGTGACGTGGCCCGCCCGGGCTGCCGGCCGGCGCCGCGAGCAGCCTTGCCGGCGGCCGCAAAGGCGGCCCGGATTGCGTGATGCATCAAGGCATTTTTGTATCGATTCCGTACCATTTTGCGCCGTCGCCGGTTCGTCGCCGGGCCATTCCGCCACGGCCAGGCGCGGGCACGGTCCAGGAGCCGGAATTTGTGGCACGCTGAAACAGCCGGCGCATTGATCCCTGTCGCCGCCGTCGTTTCGTTCCGGCCTGCGTGCCAGGCTGCGCCGCAACCGCGCGGCGTCTCTGCGGGCGGCCGGAGCCGCTTGTTCCGGCATTGATATTTCTCAACCGGCAGCGGCGGTCGCGGCGCAACGCTGCGACTTGTCCCGCCGGACGAGGAGCCTGGTCATGTCGTCTGCACGCAAGCTGCTGATCGCCATCGCCGGCGGCGCGCATGTCCGCTTCGTGCGTCCGGCCGCAGGTCATACCAACGGCCCCGACCGTTGACTCGTCTGTGACTTGGAGCGACGCGGCGGTCCGTGATTCGCAGGCGTCTCCAAGACAGGGAGACAGCGATGACCGTAGCGATCACCGGCCAGGATCTCTCAGCC
>NZ_NHRY01000253.1 GCF_002937115.1 Rhodopila globiformis
ATCGGGGCGGCAGTCAGACGGGGCATGAAGGCTCCGGTGAATCAGGGCGAGGCGTGAGCCTGTGGCCTGCCATATTCAGGCCGCTCCTGACTCGCCAGAACGGCTCCTGACGGCGGCTGGTCACGGCGATTGCCGCCAGACTGTGGCAAACCAGACTCACCCGCGCCGGGCCACCCATCAACGGAGTCGCCACTTCCGGCGAGGTGTACTAGTCCCGGAACCAGTCTAACGGCCTGATGAAATCGGCTTCGTCCTGGGCGTCGATGGGCGGCGCCTGCGGGGTGCGGCCGGCGATGAGCACCGGATCGTCTGGCCGGCGCTCCCACCCTGGCCGCGGGTCGGCGTCCGCGGCGGGATCGGGCGTGGCGGCATTGAAGCGGGGCGACGTGATCAGGTCGATCAGCACCGCCACGGCAACCTCGCGGGCAATGCCGGCCCTCACGGCGTCGTCGATCAGGGCCGTGAGGCGCGGCAACAGGAAATCACGGGATGGCGAATCGCTGGCCATGGGAGCCTCCCGGCCGAGCCTGCGCCTTTCCGCGGCGATGGGCCAGTGCGGCGTGCATCCTTGCGGCGTGCATCCTGGAGCCAGGGCAGGCGTTTCATCCGGACACAGGAAAGGAGAGCCCATGCCAATCCCGCCGAACAAGCCCCCGGACTCGCCGCCGCCCGACCCCGCGCCGGAGCAGGCGCCGGGCGGACCGGTGGAGGACCCGGTGCCCGGCCTGCCGCCGGAAGTGCCCGACCCAACCCCGTCGAACGAGCCGCCGGGGCCGATCGTCGCGCGGCTGATTGGATCGTGCGGCGATCCAGGCCGGTAACATTGCCCGGGACCATGCTCCGGTGCGCTTCCGCCCGGGGTGGAAGCGCGGCCCGTGGTCAGTAGCCGGCGGCGCGGTCCACGACCTGCGTCAGCGGCTCGCCGTCGAGGAACAGCCCAAGGTTACGGACGAACAGCCTTGCGACGATGCGGTCGCGCTCGGGATGCGGGCCGCCGATATGCGGCAGGACGATGATGCCCGCGGTGATCCAGAACGGATGCTCCGGCGGCAGCGGCTCCTGCCGGAAGACGTCCAGCACCGCGCCGGCGATCGTCCCGCTGCTGACCGCCGCGATCAAGTCGGCGTCATCGATCACCTGGCCACGGCCGAAGTTCAGCAGCCAGGCCGTGGGCTTCATGGCGCGCAGGCGCCCGGCGTTGATGAAGTTTTCGGTTTCAGGCGTGGCCGGCAGCAGCACCAGCACATAATCCGACTGCGCCAGGACGGTGCCGGTTTCTTCCGGCGCCAGCACGGCGTCGAGGCCGGGCAGCGGCGCAGGCCGGCGCTTGGTGCCGATGACGCGCATGCCGAGCGCAGTGGCCAGCCGCGCGACCTCCTGCCCGATAGCGCCCAGGCCCAGGATGCCGAGCGTCCGGCCGTTCAGCGGGGTGGCGATCCGCTGACGCCAGAGGCGCCGTTTCTGGTCCTCGACAATGGCGGCATAGGGCTTGGCGATGTGGAACAGCGCGCCGAGGATGTTCTCCGGCATCGACTCGCGATGCGTGCCGCGGGCGCAGGTCAGGGTCAGGCCGGGCGGCAGGTCGGGCAGGGCGAGCCAGCCCTCGACGCCGGCGGTCAGCGATTGCGCCCAGGCGAGGTTGGGCATCGTCGGCAGCAGGCCCGGCGGCGCGCCGGCCGCCAGCAGGACGGTGGTGCTGGCGCGCTGAGTGGCGGAGGGTTGCTGCGACCGGGCCAGCGTGTCGACGTCGACGCGCTCCGCCAGTCCCGCATCGCGGATAGCGTCGACGTAGGGACCGGGCGAGTCGGTCCACAGCAGCAAATGCGGGCGGTTCTGCATGGCGGTCTCCTCAGCGTGCGCCGGCAGCGTAAGCCGATTGGCGGCGGAGAGGTAAGCGGGGACGTCCGTCGTTGCGGACCGGGGCCAAGGCAAGCGGCGGAGTTTCCGCCACGTCCAACCGGGTCGGTTCCTCGGGCGAGCGGTACTGGCGCCCATGGGACGTGCCCCAGCCACCTGCGCTGCAACGATGGAGGATGGATGGCCGGGACACGCTCGACCATGACGATGAAGCAACAGACATGCGGCCGAATCCGTCTCCAAGCCCGCCTCCCCTTCCGCAACCGCGGCCATCCGCGCCGCCCACCACCCCTGACGATCCCATCGCCGGTCGTGTATCGTGCCGACTGCGGCGCATGCGGTCATCGCAGGGGGAAGAATGCGGCTACTTGTTCCGTCGGACGGCTCGAGCACCGCGCAGCGAGCCGTCGCCTTCGCACTCTGGCTGGCGCAGGATCGGCCAACCGCCTCGATCGTCCTGCTGAATGTCCAGAACCGCGAGACGCTCGGCCTGTCCGACATCGACGTGGCGACGGAAAACGAGCGTGACCTCGCCGAGCGCCAGTCGGCCAAGGCGCTGCACGGCGCGATCAAGGCCTGCGAGGAAGCCGGAATCCGCTTCGAAGTACGCTCGGAATTCGGGCCGATCGGCGAAACCATCGAGCGGGTCGCGCGGGACGTGCAACCGGACCAGATCGTCATGGGCACAAGGGGACTGGGCCGCGTGACAGGGATGCTGTTCGGCTCGACCGCGACAGGGGTCGTTCACCGGGCCCACGTGCCGGTCACGCTCGTCAGGCCCGGGATGCGGCTGCCCGAAGGCGCCCGCCCGGGACGCCCGCGGAACCAGGGAACGGCGCGGCCGTGACGGTGCCGAACGACGTCTCCGAACTGCCTTCGGATGAAGCCGTAACGGAGGCAAACGGCTTGTCCAGCGCTGCCGCCGCGCGGCTGCGGGCGCAGTTCGGGCCGAACACCGTCGCCGAGACCGCCGAGCATCCGTTGCGCATCTTCCTGCGCCAGTTCTGGGCGCCGGTCCCCTGGATGCTGGAAGTGGCAATCCTGGTGCAGGCCGCGCTCGGGGAGCGGCTGGAAGCCGGCGTGATCCTGGGACTGCTGCTGTTCAATGCGGTCCTCTCGTTCTTCCAGCACAGCCGCGCCCAGGCGGCCTTGCGGCTCCTGAAGTCCCAGCTCGCGCTGACCGCGTCCGCCCGGCGCGACGGGGCGTGGACGATCATCCCGGCGGCGGACCTGGTGCCAGGCGACGTCGTCAAGGTCTCGCTCGGCGCGGTCGTCCCGGCCGACATGCGTCTTGTTTCCGGCTCCGTCCTGCTCGACCAATCCATGCTGACCGGCGAGTCGGTGCCGGCCGAGGCAGGCCGCGGCGCCGCCGCCTATGCCGGCGCCCTGGTGCGGCGCGGCGAGGCGGTGGGCACGGTGACCGCCACCGGCGCCCGCACCTATTCCGGCCGGACCGCGGAACTCGTCCGCATCGCCCACGCGGAAAGCGCCGAGCAGCGGGCGATCCTCGGCGTCGTGCGCAACCTGGCCATGCTCAACGGCGCCGTGCTGGCCGCCCTGGTCCTGTATGCGCGCAGCCGGGGCCTGCCCCTGGCGGAAATCCTGCCGCTGCTGGTGACGGGCATCCTGGCGTCGGTGCCGGTGGCGCTGCCGGCGACGTTCACGCTGGCCACCGCCCTGTCCGCGCAGCGCCTCGTGCGCCGCGGCGTGCTGCCGACACGGCTGTCCGCGGTGCACGAGGCGGCGACGATGAACCTGCTGTGCGCCGACAAGACCGGCACCCTGACGCAGAACGCCCTGCAGGTCGCCGCCGTGCGCCCGCTGCCGGGGTTTCCGAAGGAGCGCCTTCTCGCGCTCGCCGCGCTGGCCAGTGCCGAGGGTGGCAAAGATCCCGTCGACGCCGCCGTGCGTGCCGCGGCCGAGGACCTGTCCGCGGGCGATGCCTCCCTCCGCCTGGTGCAGTTCGTTCCGTTCGATCCCGCCACGAAGACCTCGGAGGCCCGGATCATGACGCCGGACGGTGCGTGGCGCGTGGTCAAGGGCGCCTTCAACGCGGTCGCCGCGCTGGCCGCGCCCGCGCCCGAGGCAACGCCGAACCTGGCCGAGCTGACGGCGCAGGGGCACCGGGTCCTGGCCGTCGCCGCCGGCCCGCGGCAGGCGCTGCGCCTGGCCGGGCTGATCGCCCTGAGCGATCCGCCGCGGGCGGACTCGGCCGATCTGATTGGCACCCTGGCGACGCTGGGCATCCGCACCGTCATGGTCACCGGCGACGCGCCTGACACGGCGGTGGTGATCGCGCGGCGGGTGGGGCTGGGCGGCCCGGTCTGCCCGCCCGGCGGCGTGACAGACTCGCTGTCGCCAGCCAACTATCAGGTTTTCGCCGGCGTGTTCCCGGAGGACAAGTATCGCCTGGTGAAAGCCTTCCAGGCAGCGGGCCACACGGTCGGCATGTGCGGCGACGGCGCGAACGATGCGCCGGCGCTCCGCCAGGCGCAGATCGGCATTGCGGTGTCGACGGCGACGGATGTCGCCAAAGCCGCCGCCGGGCTGGTGCTGACGCGCGCCGGGCTGTCCGGGATCGTGGATGCGGTGCAGGAGGGCCGGGAGACGTTCCAGCGCATCCTGACCTACATGCTGAACACGATCATCAAGAAGATCGAGACCGTGCTGTTCCTGGGGATTGGCCTGCTGGTCACGGGGCATGCGGTCATCACGCCGTTGCTGATGGTGCTGCTGCTGGTCGCCAACGACTTCCTGACCATGTCGCTGACGACCGATTCCGCGCGGCCCTCGCCTAAGCCGGAGGCCTGGCGGATCGACCGCATCACCATGGCCGCCGCCGCGCTCGGCGCCTGCAAGCTGGCCTTCCTGTCCGCCGTGCTGGCCGCGGGCGCCTATGGCGGTCACCTCGGCATCGGGCAACTGCGGACGCTGTCTTTCGCCGCGCTGGTATTTGGCGGGCAGGCAACGGTTTACGCGGTGCGGGAGCGCGAGGCGCTGTGGTCCTCGGCACCAGGTGTGTGGATCGTTCTGTCGAGCATGGTGGATATCGCGATCGCTGCGACCGTCGCGCTGACCGGGACGTTCACGGCGCCGCTGCCGCTCGATCTTGTCGTGGCGCTGCTTGCCGCGACTTGCGTGTTCGCGCTTGTTCTCGATGCCTGGAAACGGATCGTGCTGCGATTGCTGAAACTGGCCTGAGCCGTGGCAAGCCGCCGGTGCGCTCGGGGCATTTCGCCGAGGACGAGGCACGGCATCCGTGGCGATGTGGAGGTTGAGGCAAAACAGGCTGGCGTTCCCTGATCGTCATGCCGGGCATCGGCGCCAGGACAGCGGATTTTGTCGCTATTAAGTAATTATATAACCCGGCGCCACGTGCATTATTGATTCGGTCCCATCGACCGGATTTCCGTCACGATGGCCAGAAGCGGTGGTTTTGTCATGACGTGGCCTGTCCCCGTCCGTTGGCCGTCCCGGTCCGAGCGAGAGCGTGGCATGGCGATCGCCCCCGGCCCACCGCGACCGCAGGTCGCAACAAATTCTTCTCTGCGCACTCTGCGCTCCGCTCGGCGAACTCTGCGTCGAAAAATGCGATTCTGCAACAAAGATCGGCGTTGCCGGTGAGTCGCCCAACCCGAAGCGCCGGTGGCGTCCCAGCCACCGCGATGCAACGCGGAGTTTGCCGAGCGGAGCGCAGAGCCCGCAGAGAAGGGATTTGGGCGGCTGCGGCCGTGATGGCTTGGCCTCGCTGGTCATGGCTTGCGCATCATGGGCAAGAGGGCCGGGAGCCGGTTCCTGTTACGCAACAGCATGGCGACGCCGCCGATTCGGGTGAAAGCTCTCCCACCCGCCGGGGCTGTTTCGCCATCACGGTGTCCATTGGCCCGGGATCTCAAGGCAATGGGGATCTCAAGACAATGAGGGTCTCAAGACACTGAAAGGCCCCTCAATAGAGTAGGTGGGCGGCCCGGAGCCTGTGCCCGGGCCTGTCCTGCGTAGCCGCCATGACGGGAACAGCCGGCTACCGCGCCTCACCCCTTGGCGCTGACCTTCGCCCACGTATCCCGCAAGCCGACCGTGCGGTTGAACACCGGCCGGCCCGGCTGCGAGTCCGGATCCGGGGCGAAATACCCGGTCCGCTCGAACTGCACCGCTTCGCCCACCGGCGCATCCAGCAGCGCCGGCTCCACCAGCGCGTCCGCCAGCACATCCAGCGAATCCGGGTTCAGATCCGCCAGCACATCGCCATCCGCGCCCGGATCGGGCCGGTTGAACAGGTGCGAATACAGCCGGATCTCCGCCGGCTTCGCATCCGCCGCCGCCAGCCAGTGCAGCGTCGCCTGCACCTTGCGCCCGTCCGGCGCATTGCCGCCCCTCGACTCCGGATCGTAGGTGCAGCGCAGCGCCACCACCGTTCCGGCCGCGTCCTTCACCACCTCCCGACAGGTCACCAGGTAGCCCCAGCGCAGCCGCACCTCCTTGCCCGGCGACAACCGGAAGAATTTCTTCGGCGGGTGCTCCATGAAGTCGTCCTGCTCGACGTACAGCTCCCGCCCGAAGGTCAGCGGCCGGGTGCCGGCGTCCGGGTTGTCGGGATGGTTGCGCGCCTCCAGCGTCTCGGTCTGCCCTTCCGGGTAGTTCTCGATAATCAGCTTCAGCGGCCGCAGCACCGCCATCCGCCGCGGCGCCGTGGGGTTCAGCGTGTCGCGGATCGCCGCCTCGAACATCGCGACATCGACCACGCTGTAGGCGCGGGCCACGCCGACACGCGCCACGAACTCCCGCAGCGCCGCCGCCGGCACCCCCCGCCGCCTGATCCCCGCCAGGGTTGGCATACGCGGATCATCCCAGCCGGAGACCAGCCCGTCGGCCACCAGCTTCGTCAGGTGCCGCTTCGACAGCACGGTGTAGGTCACGTTCAGCCGCGCGAACTCGTACTGGTGCGGCGTGGACGGCACCGGCAGGTTCTCGATCAGCCAGTCGTACAGTGGCCGGTGGTCCTCGAACTCCAGGGTGCAGATCGAGTGGGTGATATGCTCAATCGCGTCCGACTGGCCGTGCGCGAAGTCATAGGTCGGGTAGATGGCCCAGGCGTCGCCGGTGCGCGGATGGCGGGCGTGCAGGATGCGGTACAGCACCGGGTCGCGCAGGTTCATGTTGCCCGAGGCCATGTCGATCTTCGCCCGCAGCACCCGGGCGCCGTTGGGGAACTCGCCGGCGCGCATGCGGCGGAACAGGTCCAGGCTCTCCTCCACCGGGCGGGTGCGGAACGGGCTGTTCTGCCCCGGCTCGGTCAGCGTGCCACGCTGCGCCCGCATCGCCTCGGGCGGGGTGTCGTCGACATAGGCATTGCCGGCGCGGATCAGGTGCTCGGCATAGTCGTACAGCTGCTCGAAATAGTCCGAGGCATGGTACAGATGCTCGCCCCAGTCGAAGCCGAGCCAGCGCACGTCCCGCTGGATCGAATCGATGAACAGCTGCTCCTCCTTCACCGGGTTGGTGTCGTCGAAGCGCAGGTGGCAGCGGCCACCGAACTCTTTCGCGACGCCGAAGTTCAGGCAGATCGACTTGGCGTGGCCCAGGTGCAGGAAGCCGTTCGGCTCGGGCGGGAAGCGCGTGACCACGCCCCGCACGCGTCCCGTATCGACGTCGGCCTGGACGATGTCGCGGATGAAATCGCGCCCGGCCTCGGCTGCGCCCGCTTTCGTCGCATCCGCGTTCGCCGCGCCTGCTGTCATCGCCCGCGTCTCGGTCTCCACCATGCCTCCGGCTCCAGACTATGCACCCCGGCCGATATGCCCACCGGCCGGACGGAATATGATGCGGCGGCCCGCCCGGCCCAAGGCGTGGCCCAGGGGGCGCCGGCGATCGGGATCGGATCGCGGCCTCTCCCTACACAACTCAGGCGGGTTTGGCGACAAGGCTTTGCCGTCGCCGCCCGTGGGTTTTCTCGTCATGGTCCAGCTTGGCAGGGCTACTTGGTCAGGCACGTGTGCCGCGGAAGGAGGACCGGACAAGCCGGACAATGACGGGGAAGGAATGGCCCCGGCTGCCATTCAAGCGTCTGATTTTGGAGATGTCCGCATACGCAGGGCCGCGCGGGCCAGGCCCGGTACCGGCCGCCGAAGATTCGGTCCCTGTTCCTTCAGCTCTTGCGACGAGCGGCGGTGTCGTCCCGGGTGGGTCGAAGGCGGCGGCGGAGCCTGGATTGGCGACCGATTTTTAACACGGAGAACGCGAAGAACCACCGAGTGCCACGAAGGGGGGTGAACGAGTCAGCCAATGATGCGGCGCAGGCCGCACGCCAGGTGCAAAGCATGGACCGCTTCGAGCCGTTCCGGCGATGCTGCGCTGCGCGCTGTGATCGCCAGCCCAATGATGCGGTTCGTCCGGTCCCGGGAAGCCCGCAAGGCCCAGTCTCCGTGGCGCTTCGTGGTCCTTCATCTTCCTCCGTGTTGAAAAACAAGGCAGAATGCGCAGGCACGAACGGTTCCGGGGGAGGCGCTCCCACCCCCGCCACGGCTTCAGCCCCCAGTCCCCGTCCCTTCCCAATGATGGCCATGGCAAAAGCCGGAGGGCCGTCTGCCACATCCAACGGGCGCGTTGTTTCCGGCGAACTATGCTAGTACACCTCGCCGGAAGAACGAACCCCATTTCGACGGCCGCTCACGCAGCGAGCGGCTTGCCGGTCATGGTCCACTTGAACGGCTTGGCGAGGGTGCGGTTGAAGTAGGCGATGAAGGCCTCGA
>NZ_NHRY01000254.1 GCF_002937115.1 Rhodopila globiformis
TGGGAGGCGTGGGGGCGTGACGGCTGGGTGAGGCTGGCAGGCGGTGGACTGAGCGGGCCTGGCGCGGCGGTGCGTTGGTTGCCTTGGCTTTGGGCTTCCTGTCCCGGGGACGAGTCCGCTGCGACGGCTGCGGGGCGGGGCGGTGCCTCAGCGGCGGGGACAGCCTGGTTGATGGCGTATTTTTGTTCGCACAGAGATGGACTGAGGGACGTGGAGGGCCGCAGGGGATCAGGGGGATGTCGCGCGGGCTGGTGTCGTCGTGGCAGGCCGGCTGGTTGATCCGGCTGGGGGGCGATGGCTGGGGCACTCAACCCATCGGCCGCCTCCGAAAGCGGAGTGCAGTCAAATTGGCTTTTTGACGCAGTCCCCCAGCCCGCCCGCGGGCACCACGATGGGGCCCGTGCGGAACCGGGCTCGCAATGGCCGGAAGCGGATTTCCTTTGGGATAATGAACTGGTCAACAGCGAGTCCTGTACAAGTCGGCTAGGGACAGCGGCGAAAGGCAGGAGTCTTTCACTGGATCAACGCAACAAGCAGGGAATCAGCCGATATGACACAAGTCGAAGCAACCACGTCGCATGCCCTGGAACTGTCCCCGGAGGATCTCGACAAGATCTCCGGAGGAAAGCCGAAGGTGGACCTCACGATCGGCGTCTCGACTCCGATCAACACCACCACCGGCCAGGTAACCGTGCAGCCGTCGGTGGGAATTACAATTCACTTCTAAACGTTCTTGCCGGGTAGCGATCAGTGTGGCCAGTCGAGCCTCGGGCGTTGACTTGTTTGAAGCCAGTGCGGCGGGCGGGTTGCCTTGCCTGGAATCCGATGCCTGGAAACCGGTGTTCAAGGCAATACGCTGCCGCAAAGATGCAAGCCAGGTCGACAATCGACAGGTGGCCGGCCGCCTTGATTGCCGCCCTGTGGGTAAATGGCCGGTCGTGGGCAATGCAAAGCGGCCGGCTGGCTTCCATTGCACAATCATATGGATCGCAACAACGTGGAGCAAAGGAACAGACAACATGTCCCAGGTGGAGCCCGCCTCGTCGCCCCGGATCGAACGCGCGAAGAAGCGCGAGCTTGAAGCGCCGTTGACACTGTCCGCCGAGGAACTCGAAGCAGTCGCCGGCGGAATGGCCCTTTCGGTGGCCCTGATCGACCGCAACACAGGCGCGACCCTCGGAGCGGTACCGCCGCCGCCGCCGCCGCCGCCCGTCTCGGCGAAGATGTAGTTGCATCCATCATCAGTGGCAAGCGCCACTGATGATGGCCGGCGCTCTGAAATCGGAAAATGGAAGCGTCACATGCAGAAGAACACTGTCGCACCGCCGCGGATAGATTGCCCGAGTGTGCAGGCGACGGCCGAGGGTGCGCAAATTTACGGTGTCGTCACCGGCAGCCCCGAGGCCCGGCGCGTGGCGTATCTGACCCGCCTCCGGCCGGTCACGCCAGAGCTTCTTGCGCTGACAGGGGCGGCAAAACCGGCCGAAATCTATCGGGCCGCCGCCCCGTGCATGAACGGAGGCTGCCGGCACTTCGCCGGGAACACCTGCACGCTGGCGGAGCGCATGGTCGCATTGATGGAGCCGGTGGTGGGCGCGCTGCCACAGTGCCGCATCAGGCGCACCTGCCGCTGGTTCCGTCAGGAAGGCAAGGCCGCGTGCCTGCGCTGCCCGCAGGTCGTTACGGAACGACGCGCCGCATCGGACCTCGAGCTGAGCGTTGCCGGCGAAACCCCTGGCTGAGAGTCTGAAAATCAATCGGCTTTCTGGCCGATTCTAGAAACTGATGCGATATTTCCCAGGAGGTTATGGCAAACCGCAGGCCGGTTGAGACGAACGTGCCGGATCGGCAGCGACAGGCTGCGGCGTTGGCGGCCGATCGGCGATGTCGTACTGGCGGAAAATCCGCGGATTTCACTACGGAGTTGGCCAGCCGGCGGCGCCGGCACCGCTACGGCGGAAAAGAGGCGAGAGGTCCGTTGCCCTTCCGATAGAGGTCGGGAAGTTTCCTTCCTGCCCGGTTTGATGAGCGGGGAGGGGAAAAAGGGTCGCACCAGCGATACCGCGCCTCTCCTCGACTCTACCGGCGAATTCTTCGTCAGATGAAACAAATATCGGCCTTTGGCCCGTCGCACGTTCAGAATACGCCCGCTTGCCCCGCAGCTCGCCTCGCATGGCCGTCGGCTCGCCCCGGAAGTCGCCGCGGAGCGTCCGGCAACCGGCGACGGATCATCACGGCGGCGATCCCTGGCAGTCATCCCCGCCCGGAAGCAGGTCCCGCAATCCATCGATAGACTCATCCAGCGCGCCATCAAGCTGGCGGTGCATGAAGGTCTGGAACGGACCCAGGTCATTCGTCAGCGACGCATGCGCCAGGGCATCGAGATACAGCTTCCGGTCCTCCGGCCGCACCGACACCGCAACATACCCGTTGCGCACCAGCAGCAGGTTCATCAGCAGCCGCGCGGCGCGGCCGTTAGCATCGCGGAACGGCGAGATCGCGGTCAGGCGAAAATGCGCGTCGAATGCGGCCATCGGCGTGGCCTCGGTGCGGTCGAGCTGACGGCACAGGTCGCCCATCATCTCGGGAATGCTCAGCGGATTCGGGAACGCCGCCAGCGGCTGGGCATCCGGGATGTGGCCGGGGCGCGCGCGGTCGGGGGCATAAACGCCGGCGATGTCGGGGTCGCTGTGCGCGACGATGCGCCGGTGCAGCTCGCGGATCACCGCCTCGGTCACCGGGATCGGCTGCGCGGCCTGCCGGCGCATCCACAGCACGGCATCGTGATGGCCGATGGCCTCCAGGTGCGGCTTCAGGCGCTTGCGGTTGATGGTGGCGCCGGCGCCGATGACCTCGGCGGTTTCCTGAAAGGTCAGCGGATTGCCCTCCAGCGCGTTGGAGGTGTAGGTCAGTTCGATGTCGGATTCCTTCTGCAGTTCCACCACGGCGGCGGGCGACAGCGGTCGCAACCGGTCGAGAAGCTGCTTCTTGTGCGCAATGGACTGCAGAAGCGCGTGCATGCGGGCCTAGACTTCCTCCACGTGATCGACGCCCGGCAGCGATTTCAGCGCCTGCGCCAGTCGCGGGGTGACATTGTATCCGCCTGGCAACGCAATTTCCACATCCTGTTCCGCATCGATCCGCGGCACCAATGTGACGCGGCCGCGGCCGCCGTGCTCGCGCGCCAGCACGTCGCGGATGTGCGGCACGGCGGCGGTTTCATGTAGCCAGACCCGGATGGAGGCCCCGACGGCGGCGGCGGCCTTGTCCAGCGGCGTGACGTTCAGCGCGGTGATTCGCACGGAATCGCCGTCCTTCTTCAGTTCGGCGTCGACCAGCACGTTCGATCCGGAGGTCAGCATCTCGCGCGCGCGGTTCAGCACCTCGCTGAAGCAGGTGACCTCGATCGAGCCGGCGGCATCCGAGACCCGCACCCAGGCCATGCGGCTGCCGGTGCGGGTGATACGTTCCTTGACAGCAACGACGGTGCCGGCGATTTTCACCTTGCCGACGCCGGCACTGGCGCGCGCCTCGACGTGCACCGTCTGAGTGACGCCGAGGCGTCTCAGCGCCTGGGCGTAGGTGTCCAGCGGATGCGCGGTCAGGTGGAAGCCGACGGCCTCGGCCTCGAACGCCAGGCGCTCCAGCGGCGGCCAATCGGGAACGTCCGGCAGGCGCAACGGCTCCGGCTTGCTGGCGGCGCCGCCAAAAAGGCCGATCTGGCCGGAGGATTTCTCTTCCTGGGTGGCCTGGGCGCGGCGCAGGATGGTTTCGGCGGCGGCGAAGATGCGGGCGCGGTTGTTGTCGATCGCGTCGAACACGCCGGCGCGCACCAGGTTCTCGATCTGCATCCGGTTAAGCTGCTTCGGGTCCACGCGCGCTGCAAAATCCGCGAGGCCGGTGAAGGGTTTTTCGCCACGCGCCGCGGCCACCGCTTCCATCGCGGAATAACCCACCTTCTTGATCGCGGCGAGCGCGTAACGGATCGCCAGGCGGCCGTCCTCCAGCCGCTCGACCGAGAAATCAGCGCCGGACCGGTTGATGTCGGGCGGCAGGATCTTGATCCCGCCGCGCTCGGCTTCCTGCTTCAGCGACGCCAGCCGATCGGTGTTGTTGATGCCCAGGCTCATGCAGGCGGCGAGGAACACTTCGGGATGGTTCGCCTTCAGCCAGGCGGTCTGGTAGGCGACCAGGGCGTAGGCGGCGGCGTGCGACTTGTTGAAGCCGTAGTCGGCGAATTTCGCCATCAGGTCGAAGACTTCCTTGGCCTTCGCCGGATCGACGCCGTGCTTGATCGCGCCCTCGGTGAAGATCGCGCGCTGTGCCTCCATTTCGGCGGCGATCTTCTTGCCCATGGCGCGGCGCAGCAGGTCCGCGCCGCCCAGGCTGTAGCCAGCCATCGTCTGGGCGATCTGCATCACCTGTTCCTGGTAGACCATGATGCCGTAGGTCTCGGACAGGATGTCGTGGATCATCGGGTGCGGCGGTTCCCACGCCTCGCCCTGCTTGCGCCGGCAATAGTCGGGGATGTTGGCCATCGGGCCGGGACGGTACAGCGCCACGGCGGCGATCAGGTCCTCGATCCGGTCGGGCTTCATCTGCCGCAGGCAGTCGCGCATGCCCTGGCCTTCGAACTGGAACACCCCGCCGGCGTCGCCCTTCTGCAGCATCTCGTAGGTTTTCGGGTCGTCCAGCGGCAGGTGCGCGAGGTCCACGGGCGTGCCGAGCCCTTCCAGGAAGTTCTCCGCGCGGCGCAGGATGGTCAGCGTGGTCAGGCCGAGGAAGTCGAACTTCACCAGGCCCGCCTGCTCGACGTACTTCATCGAGTACTGCGTGACCAGGAAGTCGGATTTCGGATCGCGGTACAGCGGCACCAGTTCCATCAGCGGCCGGTCGCCGATGACAACGCCGGCGGCGTGGGTGGAGGCGTGGCGGTACAGGCCCTCGACCCGCAGGGCGATTTCGATCAGGCGGGCGATGCCTTCGTCCTCGTCGCGCAGCGCCTGCAGCCGCGGCTCGCCGTCCACGGCCTGCTGCAAGGTCACCGGCTTGGCGGGGTTGTTCGGGATCAGCTCGGCCACCTTGTTGACCTGGCCGAACGGCAGGCCGAGCACGCGGCCGACGTCGCGCACCGCGGCGCGGGCCTGGAGCTTACCGAACGTAATGATCTGCGCCACCCGGTCGCCACCGTATTCGTTGCGGACGTAATCGATGACCTTGTCGCGGCCTTCCTGGCAGAAGTCGATATCGAAGTCCGGCATCGACACGCGCTCAGGGTTAAGAAAGCGCTCGAACAGCAGGCTGAAGCGCAGCGGGTCGAGGTCGGTGATGGTCAGCGCCCAGGCGGCAACCGACCCGGCGCCCGAGCCACGGCCTGGTCCCACCGGAATACCCTGCGCCTTGGACCACTGGATGAAGTCCGCGACAATCAGGAAGTAGCCGGAGAAGCCCATCTTGGCGATGATGGACATCTCGTATTCCAGCCGCTTGGCGTAGGTCGCGCGGGTTTCCGCGTCGGCGCCCATCGCGTCCAGGCGGCGCTGCAGGCCTTCCACCGCCATGGCGCGGACGGTTTCCTCCTCGGTGGCGCCTTCGCGCACCTTTGGGCAGACCGGCAGCAGCGGCTTGCGGGTTTCCGCCATCACCGCGCAGCGGCGGGCGATGGCCAGGGTGTTGTCGCACGCCTCCGGCAGGTCCGCGAACAAAGCGCGCATGTCGGCGGCGGGCTTGAACCAGTGCTCGGGCGTGACACGGCGGCGGTCGGGTTCGGCGAGCGTGCGGCCCTCGGCGATGCACAGCAGGGCGTCGTGTGCCTCGTGCATGTCGGGGGTGGCGAAGTAGCAGTCGTTGGTGGCGACCAGCGGGATGTCGCGCGCGTCGGCCAGGCTGATCAGGCCGGGCTCGATGGCGGCCTCGACGGGCAGGCCGTGGCGGTGCAGTTCCTGGATGGTGCGGCCGGGGAATGCCTCGGCCATGGCGTCCAGCAGGCGGTCCGCCTCCGGCTTCTGCCCCTCGGCCAGCAGCCGGCCGATCGGCCCGGTGGTGCCGCCGGTCAGCAGCAGCAGGCCCTGGGCGTGGGCGGCGACCCGGTCGAACGGCAGTTGCGGCTTCAGGGCGGGGTCGGTGTCGAGGAAGCCGAACGAGGACAGGCGCTGCAGGTTGGCGATGCCGGCGGCATCCTGCGCCAGCAGCACGACCGGGTCCGGCGGCAGGCGGGGGTTGTCGGCGCGCGTCAGCGACACCTGGCAGCCGATGATCGGCTGCACCCCCTTGCCGGAGCAGTACTGGGAAAATTCCAGCGCGCCGAACAGGTTGCCGGTGTCGGTGATCGCCGCCGCCGGCATGGCGCCGGCCTTGGCCAGGGCCGCGATCTTGTCGGCGCGGATCGCCCCCTCGCTGAGCGAATAGGCGGAATGGGTGCGGAGATGGACGAAATCGGCGTGCGGCATTTCGGCAGGCTACCAGATGCCGCCGAGTCTGGGCAGGATCGGATTGCGGCGGTGCGAACCGAGTGGTATATTTTGACCAGTCGGATCGACCAGTTGAAAGGTGCCGCCGTCATGCGCGAAGTCCAGGCCTCCGAGGCCAAGACCCATCTGCTCCAGTTGCTCGACCACGTCGAGCACGGGGAGACGATCGTCATTACCCGTCATGGTAAGCGAATTGCGCACCTTGTTCCGGATGCCGAGAGGCGACGGACCGACGCAGCCGCTGCGGTTGCGGAGATCAAGGCATTGCGCAAGGGAAACCCCAAGATCACGGTTGAGGAGTTGCTGTCGATGCGGGATGAAGGTCGACGATAGGCCATGGCTTTCGTCGTCGATGCGTCCGTATCGGCTTGTTGGGCTTTGGACGATGAAGACCACGTCACCGCGACTGCGGCTTTGGACCGGTCGAAGACCGACGGCATCATCGTCCCCAGCCTCTGGTGGTTTGAAATCCGCAATCTTCTCGTCGTGGCCGAGCGTCGGAAGCGCTTTACGGCCGCGAAGACAAACACGTTTCTGCGCTCGCTGAAGCGACTTGATCTCTCAATCGACAACTCGCCCAGTAACGAGGCCGTCATGGATCTGGCGCGTCGACACGGCCTGACCGTTTATGACAGCGGTTATCTTGAACTGGCTTTGCGGTACGGTCTGCCACTGGCGACTTTGGACAAGAAGCTTGCGGCAGCGGCCGCGCACGAAGGCACCGCTTTGATTGTATAAAATTGGCGGTTCCGATAAGAAAATCCAGGACTCGGCAAATGGCCGTATCCGCGGTCGTTGCCTTCAACGCCTGCGATATGGCTTTCCGTAGCCGGAGTGCAACAACGCCCTTGGAAAAACTGGAACGATATCGGCAATAATGGCCGGCTCTTGAAAGACGGAGACATCCATGCCGCGCATGACCACCGGCGAAGCCGTCATCGCCTCGCTGATCGCACACGGGATCGACACGTTGTTCGCCCTGCCGGGGGTGCACAACGACCCGCTGTTCGACGCCGCGCACAAGTCGTCCGACCGGATTCGCGTCATCCATCCGCGGCATGAGCAGACCGCCGCCTACATGGCGCTCGGCGCCGCGCTGGTCACCGGCAAGCCGCAGGTGTTCGCGGTGGTGCCGGGACCGGGCATCCTGAACGCCTCCGCCGCGCTGCTGCTGGCCTATGGCATGTGCGCGCCGGTGCTGGCGATCGCCGGGCAGATCCCGTCCTTCGCCATCGACCACGGCCACGGCCACCTGCACGAGATCCACGACCAGATCGGCCTGCTGCGCCACATCACGAAACAGGCCGCGCGCATCCGCTCGCCGCAGGAGGCATCGGCCCGGGTGGCGCAGGCGATCGCCGCGGCGACGACCGGACGGACCGGGCCGGTGGCGCTGGAATGCGCCATCGACACCTGGGCGCAGGCGGCCGAGGTCGCGCTGGCGCCGCCCATCGCCACCCCGCCGGACATCCCGGACCCGGAGGCCATCCGGACGGCGGCGGACATCCTGTGCCGGGCGAAGCGCCCGCTGATCGTCTGCGGCGGCGGCGCGCTGGACGCCGGGCCGGAGGTGCTGGCGATCGCCGAGCGGCTGCAGGCCCCGGTCTCGTCGTTCCGGCGGGGCAGGGGGGTGATCCCGACCGGCCATCCACTGGCGGTGTCGTTCACCGAAGGCCACGGCCTGTGGAAGACCGCCGACGCGGTGCTGGCGGTGGGCACGCGGCTGTACTGGCAACAGGCGAACTGGGGCGTGGACGAGGCGCTGCCGATCATACGGGTGGATGCAGACCCGGAGGCGATCGGGCGGTTCCGGCCGCCGGCGGTGGGGTTGCTCGGCGACGCCGCGGTGGTCCTGCGGGCGCTGGAAGCGGAACTGATGGCGCGCAGCCATGCCGGGCAGCCGACTCCGGCGCTGCCGGCCGTCCAGGCGGCATTCGCCGAGCGGCTGGCGCGGCACGAGCCGCCGATGAGCTTCCTCCGCGCGATCCGCGCCGCCCTGCCGCCGGACGGCATCTATGTGGAGGAGGTCACCCAGGTCGGCTTTGCCAGCCGGCTCGCCCTGCCGGTGCACGCGCCGCGGACGTTTCTTTCCCCCGGCTACCAGGACACGCTCGGCTGGGGCTACGGCACGGCACTGGGCGCGCAGGCCGCGGCGCCGGGGCGCAAGGTGGTGTTGGCGACGGGCGACGGCGGCTTCCTGTTCCAGGCGGGCGAACTCGCCACTGCCATGCACCACCGGCTGCCGGTGGTGGTCGTGGTGTTCGACGACGGCGCCTTCGGCAACGTCCGCCGCATCCAGGCGCAGCAATACGGCAACCGGCTGATCGCCAGCGACCTGACCAATCCCGACTTCGTGAAGTTCGCCGAGAGCTTCGGCATGGCGGCGTTCCGCGCCAAGACGCCCGAGGCGCTGGAGGAAGCCCTGCTCCAGGCCTTCGCCCTGGATGCGCCGGCCCTGGTGCACGTGCCGGTGGGCGAGATGCCAAGCCCCTGGGACATGATCCTGTTGCCGCGCATCCGCGGTCCGGCCGGACGGCCGCCGCTGCCCTGAGCGCTTGACGGCTGCCTCGGCGCCCCACCTTGATAGCAGGGGAGCAGAGGAAACGCGGCCATGACCGAAATCACCCACCGCTTCATCGACACCAACGCCATCCGCATGCACATCGCCGAGGCGGGCTCCGGCCCGCTGGTGCTGCTGTGCCACGGCTTTCCGGAGTCCTGGTACTCCTGGCGCCACCAGCTCGGCGCCCTGGCGGCGGCCGGCTTCCATGCCGTGGCGCCGGACATGCGCGGCTACGGCCAGACCGCCGCTCCGGACGAGATCGACCAGTACACGCTGCTGCACCTCGTCGGCGACATGGTCGGCCTGCTGGATGCGCTCGGCGCGGCGACGGCGGTGATCGCCGGGCACGACTGGGGCGCCCCGGTCGCCTGGCACGCGGCGCTGCTGCGGCCGGACCGGTTCCCGGCGGTGATTGGCCTCAGCGTGCCCTACCGCCCGCGCGGGCAGGTGCGGCCGACGACGGTCATGCCGCAGACCGAGGATGCGGTGTTCTACCAGCTGCACTTCCAGACCCCGGGCGTCGCGGAAGCGGAGTTCGAGCACGATGTCCGCGCCTCGATCCAGGGCACGCTGGTGCGGTTGTCCGGCGACGCCCCGCCCGGCACGCCCGCCTTCAGCATGGTGCCGCGCGTCGGCGGCCTGCGGGCGCGCGGGTATGCGCCGCTGCCGGCGACCCTGCCGGGGTGGCTGACCGAGGCCGACATCGACTATTACACCGGCGAGTTCAGCCGCACCGGGTTCCGTGGCGGCCTGAACTGGTACCGCAACATCGACCGCAACTGGGAGCTTCTCGCCCCGTTCGCTGGCGCCAGGGTCACCGTCCCCGCCCTGTATGTCGCCGGCGAGCGCGACCTGGTGCTGGCGTTTCCCGGGGCCAGGGACCTGGTCGCCAACCTGACGGCCTTCGTGCCGCATCTGCGCCAGACCATCATCCTGCCGGGCTGCGGCCACTGGACGCAACAGGAGCGCCCGGAGGCGGTGAACGCGGCAATGATCGATTTTCTGCGCGGGCTGTAGAGCGGATGGCGCTGACCGAGGACCGCGCGGCGCGCTTCGCCACGATCGCCCTTGGCCATGTCACGCGGGAGTATCCGCACGCGCTGACCCATGTGCTGGACGGACCGGGCGACGTGCAGACTCCGCGCAGCCTGCATCCGATCTTCTACGGCAGCTTCGACTGGCACTCCTGCGTGCATGCCACCTGGATGCTGGCGCGGCTGCTGCATCTGTATCCGGCCATGCCGCCCGCTGCCGGCATCCGGGCGCTGTTCGACGCACAGATCACCGCGAACGCAGTGGCGGCCGAATGCGCCTATCTGCTGCGTCCCGCGGCGCGCGGGTTCGAGCGGCCCTACGGCTGGGCCTGGTTCCTGAAGCTCGCTGAGGCGATGCGGCAGTTCCCGGATCAACCGTGGTCCGGCACGCTGGCGCCGCTGACCGCGGTCTTCGTCGGCCGGTTCATTGATTTCCTGCCGAAGGCGACCTACCCGGTGCGCGTCGGCACGCATACCAACACCGCTTTCGCCCTGGCGCTGGCGCACGACCATGCCGACGACGACCTGCGCGCCCTGTTCCGCCGCACGGCCGAGCGCTGGTATGGCGCCGATGCCGGCTGCCAGGCCTGGGAACCGGCGGGCGACGAGTTCCTCTCGCCGGCGCTGATCGAAGCGGAATGCATGCGCCGCCTGCTGCCGGCCGATCGCTTCCTGCCCTGGTTCGACCGCTTCCTGCCGGACATTGCGCAGCGGCGGCCTGCGGCCCTGTTCGTGCCGGCCAGCGTGAGCGACCGCAGCGACGGCAAGATCGCGCATCTCGACGGGCTGAACCTGAGCCGCGCCTGGTGCTGGCGGTCCCTGGCACAGGCGCTGCCGGCGGACGACGCCCGGCGGCCGGTGATGCTGCAGGCCGCGGCGGTGCACCTGGAGGCCGGGCTGCCGCATGTCGCCGGTGACTACATGGGTGAGCACTGGCTCGCCAGTTTCGCGGTGCTGGCGCTGGATGCCTGACCGGGCAGGCCGCTCTCCAAGTTACAGCAGACCGCAGGTCGGTTGGGACGCACAGGTGGCCTGTCCTCACCGCCATGGCCGGGCGTGTCCCTACGGGATGCACACATCTCGGAAACGGTCCGCCGCTGCGTTTCCCTTTCGTCATGGCCCGGCTTGTTCGGGCCACCTATTCCAGCACGTGTGCCGCGACAGGTGGCCCGGACGAGCCGGGCCATGACGATGAGGGAGCGCCGTTGCCCTGTCCCAACCGACCTGCGGTCTGCTGTAGCGCTTATGCGGCTCGTCCGGGCCATGACGACGGGGGTCGCGGCCGGCCGGCGGGATTTCCCCGTCCCGGGCATAAATCCAATGCGGTGAGCCACGATTATCATCAGCGCCGGCTGAGCCACCTATCGATCCATCAAAGCGCCGCTTTTGCGACTTGAATGGATACAGACAGATGACCAGACGCCTGTTCACCGTAAAGAATTTGATCCGAGCCGCCCTGACCGCTTTCAGCCTGACCCATATGGGCATCGCCCATGCGCAGGTCGCGAACCAGGCCGATATCACGATCGTCAGCTTCGTTGCCGCCTCGCCTGTCCGTTAAGGGTCCCCTTCCATGACCTTTCGCGAGGCGGCAACCTCTGACCGCTGTCCCCTCGCGTCTCAGGCCTGTTCGGTCGGCCCGAGGTTCAGGAACAACTCCTGCGACAAGTCATCGAGCGGTTGTTCGGGAAGCTGGCCGAACATGAAGGCGTTGCTCTCGCGGGCCAGGGCCGCATGGCAGTGCTCGCAGACAAAAACCGTGCGCTGATCATCGTGCGGGATGCCCAGCATGGCTTCGCCGACGGCGAAGGGCGATTCCGGAACCGGATCGTCCAGGTCGAGCTCTCCTGACAGAAACAGTGGGTGAAGATCAGCCGGGTCAGGATAGAGATGACTGGAAGGCATTTCAGTCTCCATGTGGATACGGACGCCTGACGCTCCCTGAGGCGCAGCAATGACATATGGCCTCATTGCGACGCAGCATTTTTTTCGTGGTGGCAGCCATGTGATCTTTTCAAAGGCTACCAACCGGTGTCCGGCCGGAACGGACGCGCACCGGCCTGTGTCTCGCGCACGGTTTCATTCGTCTCCGGTCGCCTCGCGCATCGCCGGGGCCGACAGGCTTGCGTTGTGGTGAAGCCCGGGCTGGTCGCGCGCCGGCAGGCGACAGGTGCCGGAGAGACGTTCGGCTTCCGGGCCTGTCGCCCTATCGCGGCAGCGCGCCGGCGGCCTGCATCAATATGGCGGCGGCGTCGCGGGCCTGCAGCGCGCCGGCTGGGTCATTTCTGATAAGCATTGACACGATAGCGCCTTCCAGCAGCAGCGCGATGTGGCCGGACAGCGCCTCGGGCTCGCCCGCGCCGGCCCGGGCGAGCAGGGCGGCGATGTGGCGGCGGCGCTGTTCCTTGTAATCGGCGGCAATGGCGCGGGCGGTTTTGCAGTCCTCGGCCAGTTCCGTGACGGCGTTGACGAAGGGGCAGCCGCGGAAGTCGCCGGCGGCGAAGCGGGCGTGCAACTGGTCGAACAGCGCCAGCACCTGCTGCGCGGGCGGGGCGTCGGATGGCGGCAGCGGCCGGATGCGCTGGCGCAGATAGGCCGCGACCAGCGCTTCTTTCGATGGAAACGTATCGTACAGCGAGCGCTTGCTGATCCCGGCCTCGGCGGCGACCGCATCCACTCCGACCGCGCGAATTCCCTTCCGGTAAAACAGCCGATCGGCTGCGGCCAGGATGCGATCGGCCATGGGCAGGCGGCGTGTCACGCGGATCAGTCCCTCGATGCGCGGTGGGATTTTAACTTGCGCAGGGCGGGTGCGCATCCCACCTTGCATTCCACACAGATCGGTGTGGAAAAGCCGATTGGCAAGAGGAGAGGATGCCATGGATGTCGTTTCGACGCTGCCGCAGGTGAGCGGGGCGGTTGTCTACCTGGCGAAGAGTGCGGAGCGGCCGCACACGTATACCTATGACCCACCGGCCGGGGTGGCGAAGAGCAACATCGTCGGCGAGCCGCATACCGTGCCGATCTTCGACATGCGGCCGATTGCCGATGGGCTGAATTTGGATGTGCAGGGATTTGCCCTGGTCGATGCGCCGACGTCGGTGCGGGATTTCTATGACCAGGCGGAACTGCGGGACGTCTATTATCGGGAAGCCGAGGACCTGGTGAAGCAGGCGACGGGCGCGAGCCGCGTGGTGGTGTTCGACCGCACGATCCGCCGGCGGGAACACGGGGTGGAGGACCGCACCCCCGGCACGCCCCGGCAGCCAGTGACGCGGATTCATGGCGACTACACCGAGGTTTCCGGCCCGCAGCGGGTGCGCGACCTGATGGGCACGGAGGCGGACGAGCTGCTGACGCGGCGCTTCGCCGTCGTCAACGTGTGGCGGCCGATCCGCGGGCCTTTGTGGGATGCGCCGCTGGCGGTGTGCGATGCACAGTCGGTGGCGGCGGGGGACCTGGTGGCGCAGGACCTGATCTATCGCGACCGGACGGGCGAGATCTACGGGCTGACGTACAATCCGGCACACCGCTGGTACTACGCGCCGGCGATGCGGGCGGATGAGGCGTTGTTGCTGAAGTGCTATGACTCGAAGACCGACGGGCGGGCGCGGTTCATGCCGCATACGTCGTTCGCGGACCCGAACGCGCCCGCGGATGCGCTGCCGCGGGAGAGCGTCGAGTTGCGGACGCTGGCTTTCTTTGATGATTGAGAGAGCAGGACCGGTTTGAGCAAGTAAGGATTGGAACCACAGATGAACGCAGATGCACACAGATAAATTTTTATGGCGGGACGCGCGGAACCACCTCGACGCAAATCCTATCTGTGTGCATCTGCGTGCATCTGTGGTTCCTTTTCCTGCTTGCGCACATCCAGGCTACGGCCTCACCCAGAACGTATTCGTCGCCCCAGCAACAAACCCCTGCTTCTGGTAAAGCGTCACCGCAGCCGTGTTGTCACGCACGACCTGCAGGCCGATCCAATCAACCCCCTGCTGGCCGGTCCAATGGGTCAACGCCTGCAGCACCGCGTTCGCCGCCCCTTGCCGCTGCGCCCGGGCGCTGGTGGCAACGCACTCGATCACCGCGCAGCCGTGGCCGATGACGCACAACGCCGTGGAAACGACCGCACATCCATCGCGATAGGCGAAGAACGCGTGCGGGGCGCGGATGTGGCGGATGATCTCGACGTTCACCACGCGGCGGTTCTGGGTGATGGCGTCCAGGTAGACCCCCAGCCATTCCTCGGACGGGTGGTCGTGGATTTCGACATCCGCGGGCATCTCGCTGCCGGGCTGCGGGTGGCGGAACATGGTCAGCGTCGGCTCGCCGTGCCGGTAGCCGCGGCGCTGCAGCACGTCCTTCAGCCCGGGCGGGGACGTTTCATCGAAGGTCTGGAATCGGGTGACCGCGCTGATGGCGTGGTAGCGGGCTTCGACCTCCCGCACCGCGTGCTCGACGTCCGTGCCGGTGAAATCGACGGTCGAGACCGAGTTGGCGCGCTGCGACCCGCCGCCGGACGACCGCCACAGCCAGCCGTCGATGTTTGCCGTGTTCAGCGCCGGCCAGGCCAGCACATGCGCACGCTCCATCCGCACGCGATCGAGATGGGTGATCCGCATTCATAACGCTCCAGACCTTGCCAGCCCGGATAGGCTGTCTCAGGATTGTCGCAATCATAGCAGGAGACAGTCCTTATGCCGAGATTTGATGTGGTTATTCGTGGCGGAACCGTGGTGGACGGCACCGGCAGCGCCCCGCGTGAGGCGGATGTCGGGATTATCGGCAACCGGATTGCCGCCGTGGGCACGGTCGGCGGCGGCGGGGCGGAGGAAATCGACGCCAGGGGCAAGCTGGTCACGCCCGGATTCGTCGACATCCACACCCATTATGACGCCCAGGCGGTGTGGGACAGCCACATGTCGCCATCATCGTCTCACGGCGTCACCACCGCGGTGATGGGCAATTGCGGCGTCGGCTTCGCCCCCTGCAAGCCCGCGGACCGCGAGCGGCTGATCGAACTGATGGAGGGCGTCGAGGACATCCCCGGCGCGGTGATGCACGAGGGGCTGCACTGGGAGTGGGAATCGTTCCCCGAGTACCTCGACGCGCTCGACCGCCGGCCGCGCGACATCGACGTCTGCGCGCTGCTGCCGCATGCGGCGGTGCGGGTGAACGTGATGGGGGACCGGGCGATCGCGCTGGAGAACGCCAACCAGGCGGACATCGCGCAGATGCGCGAGATCGCGCGGGAGGCGATGCAGGCGGGCGCGTTCGGCTTCTCGACCTCGCGCACGCTGTCGCACAAGACGCTGCGCGGCGACCCGACTCCGACGCTGCGGGCGCAGGAGGATGAATTGCGCGGCATCGCACTGGGCATGAAGGATGCCGGATCGGGGATGCTGGAGATGGTGTCGGAATGGGCGCCGGACCATCACGCCGAGTTCGCCATGCTGCGCCGGGTGGTGGAGGCGTCGGAGCGGCCGGCCGTGTTCACGCTGACGCAGCGGCACTCGCGGCCGGAGGTGTGGCGGGACCTGCTGCGCCATGCCGACAAGGCGGCGGCGGATGGTTTGCCGATCCGGCCGGTGGTGGCGCCGCGGGCGATTGGCGTGCTGCTGGGGCTGGCGGGGAGCCAGAACCCGTTCTCCGGCACGCCTTCATATAAGGAGATTGCCCTCCTGCCGGTGGCCGAGCGGGCGCGGCGGATGCAGGACCCGGCGGTGCGGGCGCGCATCCTGAACGAGGACCCGGCGGCGGGCAGCACCTTCCCGCTGTTTCACCGCATGTCGTACGAGTTCATGTTCCGCTTCGGCAATCCGCCGAACTACCAGCCCCGGATGGAGGACAGCATCGCCGCGATCGCCGCGCGGGAGGGGCGGAGCGCGCCCGAGGTCGCCTATGACATGCTGGTGGAGGACGACGGCGGCAACTTCATCTACCACCCGCTGGGCAACTACGCTTACGGCGATCTGTCGATGCCGGAGACGGTGCTGGACAACCGCAACTGCATCATGGGCCTAGGCGATGGCGGGGCGCATGTCGCGTTCATCCTGGATGCCGGCTACCAGACCTGGCTGCTGACACACTGGGGGCGGGAGACGCGGCGGTGGGACGTGGCGGAATTGATCCGGCGGCTGACCTCGGACACGGCGGCGGCAGCCGGATTGCATGACCGCGGCGTGCTGGCGGTGGGGAAGAAGGCGGATGTCAACGTGATCGACTGGGATCGCCTGGGATCTGGGGCACCGTATGTCGTCAACGACCTGCCGGCCGGCGGCAAGCGGCTGCTGCAGAAGGTCAGCGGGTATGAGGCGACGCTGGTCTCGGGGCGGGTGACGTTCCGCGGTGGCGAGGCGACGGGTGCGCTGCCCGGGCGACTGGTGCGCGGGCCGCAGATGGCGCTGGCGGCGTAGGGGGACCGCGGCGTTTTCGACCAGAGCGGGGCCCTTGCACTTTCGTCATGGCCAGGCTTGTCCCTACGGGATGCACACATCTCGGAAACGGTCCGCCGCTGCGTTTCCCTTTCGTCATGCCCCGGCTTGTCCGGGCCACCTATTGCCCCAGGGAGAACCCCCGGCTCTGCCGGGGTGGCTGTCAGAGTTCAACATTTCCGGGAGTATGTTCTTGGCCGTTTGGGCGCGCATCGCTTGCGTCTGTGCAGCGGCACTCTCTTGCGCCAGGGCCGGTTGCGAAAAGGCCCCTTTGAGGGGCCAGCAACCGTAAAGCCTTCGGCTCTGCCGGAGGATATTTACTCCAGCACTTGTGCCGCGACAGGTGGCCCGGACAAGCCGGGCCATGACGATGGGGGAACGCTCTTGGCGCCCAGGCAAGCACTTGATTTTACGGTCATTTCCGACTCTTTTCCAGGATATGTGCATTGCGTAGGGCTTGTCCCAGCCATCTACCCCAGCCACCGAAGCAGGGATAGGTGGACCAGGCCCCATTGGCACTGGAGCAGACCGCGGGTCAGTTGGGACAGGGCACCCTCATCGTCATGGCCGGCGCAGGCTGGCCATGACGATGAAGGAACGCCGTCGTCTCGTCCCAGCCGACCTGGATCTGCTGTAGCGCCCATGGGCACAAGCCCCGGCCGTGACGGTGGGGTCCTGGCGGATCACTTGCGGCCAAAGGCATCCAGCGCGGCCCGCAGCTCCGGATGCGCAACCGCATGCTCCGCCACCGGGATCCCGGCGGCGATTGCCTCCCACGCCTGGCGGATGCTGGCGGCACCCGCGGCCGGCCCCATCGGGTGCCCGAAAACCCCGCGCCCGGGGACGAAGCCGAAGTCGGTGCAGCCGACCTTACGGTAAACCCCCTCCAGCGTCGCCGCCGAATCGCTGCCACCGGGCACCGGCAAACACGGCGCGATCCGCCCCATCGGCTCCAGGCAGGCGCGCACGCAGTCCAGCACCTCCTGCTCGGGAGTCATCATGCGCGGGCCGAAACCGGGCATAATCACGACGTCGAACCCGGCCAGCCGCTGCAGCCGGGTCAGCACCCGCGAATGCACGCCATAGCCGGCCAGGCGGCTGAACGCGGCGATGAACGGGAAATGCGCGATCAGCGGCACCTTGGCGTGGCGGCGCAGCATCCGCACGCCGCTCAGGCCGACTGGCATGGCGTTGACCAGCAGGGCGTTGGCGCCTTTTGCCACCGCGAGGTCATGCAACTCCACCAGGCGATCGACCTCGTCGGTGATGTTGGCGAGGTAGATCTTCGGCACCCCGGTTTCCTCCTCGGCACGGCGGCGCGCCTCGCCCAGGGCGGCGGCGCGGTCCGCCAGCGGACACCACGGGATGTCGGCGAGCATCTCGTCGTCCTTGGCGATGTCGAGCCCGCCCAGCCAGCTCTGGTAGCCGAGCTCGGCGAAAGGCTCGGCCGGCAGCCCGATATTCGGCTTGATGACGCCAAAGAAGATCGGCCGATCATAGGCCTGCAGCCGGTCGCGCAGGCCGACGATGCCGAACTGCGGCCCCTGGAAGGCGGACAGGAAGGAGTCCGGGAAGCGAATGTCCTGCAGCCGGATCAGCGGGATGCCGGGGGCGAAGAACACGCCCTCGCCCAGCACCGCCGAGATCAGGTTGGGCAGGCGCGGGCCGAAATTGCCGTGCGGGTGGGCGATGGTGACGCGGCAGGCGTGCACCGGGCCACGCACGGCGCACTCTACCGGGATGCTGAAGCCGGACGGGCGGGGCTGCGACTCCAGGTCCAGCACCTTGGCGGCGAAGCGGGGGCGGAAATCCTCGTCGATGCCGACGCGGCGCCATTGTGCGGTGGATTGCTCGCTGCACAGGTGCGCCGCCGCCTCGCGCGGGTCGCCGGCGCACTCGAAGGTGAAGTCGAGCTCGATGTAGTCATCGAGATCAAGGTCGGTGCGCCGGGCGTGGAAGCCGGCGATGTCGTCCGGTGTCATGCGTTCAATCGTTTCCCAGGAGCTGCAGGTCGAGTCCCCGTCGCGGGCGCGGCCCGTCGAGCTCGATGAAGAAGATCGACTGCCACTCGCCCAGCATCGGCGCGCCGGCCGCCACCGGGATGGTCTCGGCGGTGTTCATGAACAGGCCGAGCAGGTGGGAATGGGCGTTGTCGCGGCCGTCGAGCGGGGCGAGGTTGTGCAGGTAGTCGCCGTCGCGCGGGACCAGGCGCTTGAGGAAGGTGACCATGTCGCGCTGCAGCTGCGCCTCGCGCTCGTTGACGTTGACCCGGGCGGTGGTGTGGGCCGAGATCAGGGTCAGCAGCCCGTCGGTGATGCCGCTTTGCGCGACCCAGGCGCGAACCGGGTCGGTGATGTCAATGATCTGGATCGGCTCGGCGGTTGCGAACTCGAGCCGGTAGCGGAGGATCTTCACGGCGGACACCTGCGGGTAGCGGACCCGGGGGGTCCGGGATCGGGGATGATTAGGTATCGTTTGGGCGCTGGCGTGGCAAACACCAAGATGGGGAACCGGCGACTCGGGATGCGGGCACGGTTCGCCTCGCCGGGCGGGTCGCCATCGGCGCCGGGAGCGCGCGGCGACGACTACGTTCGGCGGCGCGCTGCGCATGCGCCGCGTTCATGCCGCATCGATCGGGCGAAACCACCCGGACTGATTGTCCAGGCGGACGAGCCAAGGGTCAAGCAGGCATATTATTTCGCGTATCGAAATAATGCCGATCGCACGGGTGAGGACTTGATCCGATTGGGCGGCCGGTCGCCCGGTATATGTTGTTACTCAGATATTGTTGCTTCTTTCAGAGATATTCTTTGATTGACGTGCCGGCAGCCATTGCCGTTTGTTGCTGATGATTTCTTAACAATTTTTCTGGCGTTTACTGGCCGTGGATAGTACGTACCGATTTCTGTCTCGCTCCCCGCAAGGTTTCGCGGCACATCGCATGAGCCCGGCGCTATCATCCTTGGCAACATCCCGTCATCTGCGACTGCAGACTCTTTTCCAGTGTGGGCGGCGCTTCCGGTGGATGCGCGCCGTTCGCCTGCGGCTGCCGGTGACGGCGGTCCTGCTTCCCACGGCGATCCTGTTCGCAGCCGCAAGCCCGCATCTGCTGCCGCCCGGCTACGCGCGGCTGGCGCTGCCTCTGCTCGCGATCGCGGCGACTGCGCTGATCGCGGAACTGGTGGTCACCCTGCCATGGGGACGGCCCGTCGAGGCCGAGGCTGAAGAAGCGCCGGATGCCGGTCCGGCCGGCAGCGATGCCGTTCCGATCCCAAATCAGGCTGACGCCGCGCCGGCGCTGACCGAACTGCGCTACCGCGCCTTCTTCGACCACGCGGAAGACAGCCTGTGCGATATCGAAATCACGCCGGACGGCCGCTTCCTCTGCCTTGATATCAATCCGCATGCCGAAGCGGTCATCGGCAAGACCGCGGCCTCGATCCGCGGGCAGACGCCGGAGCAGATCCTGGGGCCGGAGGCGGGTGGGCGGATCGCCGCGGCGCTGCGGCGCTGCGTGGCACAGAACGGCCTGCGCTACGAGGAAATCTGGCAGACGGTCCGTGGCCCCCGGCTGACCGACACGATCATGGTGCCGCTGCGGGCGCCGGATGCGCCGTCCGGGCCGTATGCGCGCATCCTGTGCAGCATCCGCGACATCACCGACCGCCGCCAGTTGGAGACCCAGGTCGCGCAGGGGCAACGGCTCCAGGCCCTGGGGCAGCTGGCCGGCGGCATCGCGCATGACTTCAACAACGTGCTGCAGGCGGTCGAGGGCGCCGTGTCGCTGATCGAGCGCCGGGCCGGGGATGCCGAGTCGGTCCGGCGGCTGGCGCGCAGCGTGCTGGATGCCGCCGCGCGCGGATCGTCCATCACCCGCCGGCTGCTGACCTTCACCCGCGGCAACGAACTGCGGTCCGAGGCGTTCGGCGCGGCCGAGCTGGTCCGTGGGCTGCGGGAAGTGCTGGCCTCGACGCTGGAGGCCAACATCGCGGTGCGGATCGACCTGCCTGAGGATCTGCCCCTGGTCCAGGCCGACAAGAGCCTGGTCGAGACTGCGCTGGTCAACCTGGCGACCAACGCGCGCGACGCCATGCCGCGCGGCGGCACGCTGACGCTGGGCGCCTGGGCGGAAACCGTCGATGACGAAGCCCAGGCACCGCCGCCGCTGCGGCCCGGCGCCTATGTCCGCTTCGAGGTCAGCGACACCGGGCACGGGATGGACGCGGCGACGCTGGCGCACGCGACCGAGCCGTTCTTCACCACCAAGCCGCGCGGGCAGGGCACCGGCCTGGGCCTGTCCATCGCCCGCGGCTTCGCCGAGCAGTCCGGCGGCGCGCTGGCCATTGCCTCGGTGCGCGGGCAGGGCACGACGATCTCGATCTGGCTGCCGCAGGCACGGGCGGCGGGCGGCGCCGCACGAGCGGATGGCCCGGAAGCGGCCGAACCGCCGGCGCCCGCCGATGGTCGGCGCGTGCTGGTGGTGGACGACGATCCGCTGGTGTGCGAGACGGTCAGCGAGACGCTGCAGACGGCGGGCTATGTCGCCCTGTGCGCCGGGGACGCCGAGGCCGCCTTGCCGATGCTCCGGCGGACCGGGGAGGTTGACCTGCTGCTGACCGACTTCTCGATGCCCGGGATGAATGGCGTCGACCTGATCAAGGAAGCCCAGCGGCTGAATCCCGGGCTGCCGGCCATCGTGATGACCGGGTATGCCGGGGATGTGGAGGGCCTGTCCAGCGAGGCGACAGCGCATACCCGCTTCGTCCTGCTGCGCAAGCCGGTCTCGGCGCGGGCGCTGTTCGCCCAGCTCGCGACGCTGCTGCCGGAACCGGCGGCGCCGATGCGCTGACCGTGACCCTGGAGCAGGCCGATCGGCGGGTGGTTTCGTTGCGGGATGGGCGGGGCCGCCGGCGGCCGCGGCATGGGGCGCCGCGATGCCGCCGGGTGCTGCTGGCCATCGGCGCGGACGGGCGCGAGGCGTGGCGATCCCTGCTGCTGGCCGCCGGGCACCTTGTGGTCACGGTTGATGACGCCGAGGCCGCGCTGGACGCGCTGGCGGAGGACGCGTTCGACGTGTGCCTGCTGGACCTTGCGCTGCCGGAAGCGCTGGAGTCCGCCAGGCTGTACCGCTTCCTGTCGCTGGGCGACACGCCGGTGCCGCTTGTCGGGCTGACGGAGCGGATCGACGGGACGGCGGCGTGGCCTGGCGGGGCGCTGCGCGGCTGCCTGCCGCGCGACGGCGGCGCGGCCGCGCTGGCGGCGCTGGGATCGCTGCTGCCGGACCTGTTCCGCGCGGGTCCGGACCCGGGCGAGCCGATCCAGGTCGTCAGCTTTGCGACTTGGCGGCAGGCGCGGACGCCGCCGGGGTGAGGCGCCCGGAGCCGCGGGGCGCGCCATACCCCCCTCCTCATGGCCCGGCTTGTCCCTACGCAATGCACACATCTCGGAAACGGTCCGCCGCTGCGTTTCCCTTTCGTCATGGCCCGGCTCGTTCGGGCCACCTATTCCAGCACGTATGCCGCGACAGGTGGCCTGGACAAGCCGGGCCATGACGATGAAGACAGGCCGTCTGCGTCCCAACTAACCTGCGGTCTGCTGTAGCGCCCATGCGGACAAGCCGGGCCATGACGATCAGGGAAAGGCCGTTCTCCAACCGTCGCCCTATCCTGATACGCATGGGGACACGTCCGGCCATCACGAAGGGGAACGGCCTGGCCGTTGCCGTCAGGCGGTGGCGTCCAGCGCGGCGGGCAGGCGGCGGCTGCGGCGCTCCTGCGCGGCGGCGAGGCGTTCCATCTTGCGCACGTCGGCCTCGGTCAGCTGCAGCGCGGCCTCGACCCAGATGTCCACGACGTCCTGCAGTTCGGCATGGGTGACGGCCTGGACGCGGCGGCGGGCGCGGTAGAAGGCGACGTGGGCGTTGTGGCGGCGGCGCTTCTGGGCGATCAGGTCGCGCACCGCGGCTTCACCACAGCCGCTTTCGACCAGCAGGTCGACGGCGCCGAGGCGGTGCAACTCCTCGGCGGTGATGACGTCGCCGGAGAGGATCAGGCGCTCGGCCTCGACCGCGCCGATACGGCGGGACAGCAGGCTGAAGGCGCCCATGCCGGGGAACAGGTTGAACAGGATCTCCGGGAAGCCGAAGCGGGCACCTTTCTCGGCGACGATGATGTCGAACGACAGCGCGGCCTCGAACCCGCCGCCGAGCGCGTCGCCCTGGATCAGCGCGATGGTCACAACCGGCTGGTCGTAGGCCTGGAGGTTGGCGTACAGCGACGCGACGGTGGCGTAGGCGTAGCGGCGCAGGCTGGTGTCGTTTTTTGCCCGGATGCAGGCGGCGAAATGCGCCAGGTCGCCGCCGAGGTTGAACACGCCCGGGGTGCGCGAGGCCATGACGAAAAAACGGAACGGAGGCGCAGCGGGATCGTTTTGCTGTCGGAAGTTGTGGCGGAAGCCGTCCTGCATCGCGCCGAGGTCGCGCAGCATGTCGAGGGTGAAGCTGGGGCGGCCCTTGGGCTGCATGTGGCACCAGCACGCCTCGGTGGCGGGGTCGATCGTGACGTCGATTGTACTGAAGCTGGTCTGCGGGGCGGCGAGTGGCGAGGGGGCTTCTGACGTCGAGGCGCAGTATTCGCCGGACACGATACTATCGAGCGAGCCGGACTGGATAACCGAGCGGCGAAGCGCCAGGGCGTTCATATGGACCGTCACATCAACCTCCGTTGCTGCGCCACGCGGTGGCCTGCCGGCGGCTCTGGGGTCAGAGCGCCGCGCGATCATCGCCCGGGGCAGGCAGGGAAAAGAGCCAGGCCGTGCGATGACGACCAACTGGCGGCAGGGTAGGGGTGGGGTTACTCACAAACAAGTGAAAATTATGGATGCGGGTTCACGATTGGTTTCAGGGTGGAATATTATGGTGCCGATAGAAATAATTCGTTTCTGGCACATCAATGCCCTGTGGTGCAGGTTCTGGTCCCTGCATCCAACGAAACGGTGCAGGCGCCGCGCGATCGGGCAGGGCGTTGCGCCGGGATTGGTGTTGACTGGCGGAACGAAACCGCCGGCATTCCAGTCCGGATAGCCGCCCTGGCGAGCAGTGCGCCTGACGGGTTCAATCTGGTATCGCATCGGTCAGGCGGATGGCTTGTGGCACCCGCGGCCAGGCGGTTCAGGCCGGGAGGCCGCCGGCGTCAAGGAGGCGCCAATCCTGGACTGGCTCCGCGTCGCCATGCGGCTGCGGCACCTCGAGCAAATCGCCGGCGGTCTCCCGGCGGATGATCCGCCACGGGCGGCGAAGGCGGTGATCGTCACGGAGATCGACCGGCTGCACTGGCGGCTGTGGAACGGCAAAGCCCCATGCGTATCAGGATAGGGCGTCCGGCGGAGCAAGGTCTTCTCCCTCACCGTCATGGCCGGGCGTGTCCCGGCCATCTATCCCCCGCTGTCGAAGCGCAGATGGCCCGGACACGCCCGGCCATGACGGTGAGGCAACGGACCGGGTGCCAAATCCTTCTCCAACAGCCGCCCTATCCTGATAGCCATGCGGCAAAGCCAGGGACGCGCCGATCGGCAGCGATCGCGCCCGTGCGGGGATGCATCATTTTCGGGGCGAACAAGCTTGACGGAAGCCAGGCCCGGGGTTGTCCCAGTCAGCGAATCTGCACGCCGGAACCGCCCGCCGGATCGTCGCCGACGGGGGCGCCCGCCGCCGCCCCGCGCCAGAACGCCCCGAAGACACCGGCTTTGGTCCATTCCTGGAAGCGCCGGTGCGCTGACGAGCAGATCCGCGTCTCCTTCAGCGCATTCCATTGGCAGCCGGAACGCAGCACCAAGAAGATCGCATCCATGGCCGAGCGGTCGGGCACACGCGGATGGCGGCAACCCAGCTTGTGCCCGGGCCGCGGCGGCAGGCCAACGGGCATTCCCAATGCCGGTTGGCCCAACTTCCCGGGCGGCCCGCGGCCGCCCGTCCCACGCACGCAGCGTGCCGCCGCTACGCCGCCGCCCGCCGCAGCGCGATGTAATCGACGCAGCGCCGCACCGCCCTGTCCGCCGGAGCCAGGGCCGCCGCCCTGTGCGCCGCCGCTTCCGCCGCCGCCAGATCCCCACCCTGCAGATGCAGCTCCGCCAGCAGCTTATGCCCGGCCATCTCATGCGGCCGCCGCGCCACCGCCTTCTCCGCCCAGGCCAGCGCCGCCGCGTGGTCACCCCTGCGCGCCAGGCATTCGCTCATCCGGCGCATGAGGCCCGTATCCGCGGGCGCCAGGTCCAGGGCCTTGTGCAGCACCGCCTCGGCCTGCGGCAGGTCCCCGCAGCGCAGATACAGCGTGTGCAGATGATTGTAGCCGCCCGGATCCAGCGGACGCGTCGCCACCGCATGATTGGCCCAGTCAAAGGCCACGGCAATCTCGTCACGCTGCCACAGGATGTCGCTCAGCCGCAGCATCAGGAATGTGTCGTTTGGCAGTTGTTCCACGCCCCGTGCCATGGCCGCGACGGCGCCATTGACGTCGCCGCTGCGCAGGCAGACCTGCGCGAGCTGATTGTAGCCATGCGGATCATGCGGCCTGCCGGCGATCGCACGCTCGGCCCACGACAGGGCGGCGGCCGAGTCACCCTGCTGCGAGGCAACATCGCTGAGCCGCCGCATCAGCCGGGCATCGTCCGGGGTCAGTTCCAGCGCGCGCTCCAGCGCCTGCCGTGCCGCCGGCAGATCGCGGTTGTGCAAATATAATGACGCCAGGACATCACAGGCTGCCGGATCCCGTGGCCGCAGCGACTCGATGCGCCGGTGATGGTCCAGCGCCTGTTCCGTCTCGCCCCGCCGCGTCGCGACATCGACCATGTTGCGCAGCACCTGGAAATCCTCCGGCGCAAGCGCGAACGCTTCCCGCAGGCTGGTTTCCGCCGCCGCCAGGTCGGACTGCATGATCGACAGGCGGGCGCGATGCAGATGGTTCGCGGCCTGGTCGGGCTGCATCGCAATCGCCGAATCGGCCAACTCGAAGGCGCGCGCCGTATCCCCCTGGTGGAAGACAAGCTCGCTCAGGCGGCGGACATGTCCCGCATCCGCCGGGGCGCGTTCGTGCGCCTGGCGCTGTGCCGCCACCGCCGCCGCCCAGTCCCCGTTGATCTGGTGCACCAGGCCGAGGTTGAAATAGCTGACAGGATGATCCGGCGCCGCCTCGATCGCCCGCTGCGCCCATTCCAGCGCTCCGGCCATGTCGCCCCGCCGTGCCGCCACCTCGCTCATGCGGCGCAGCAGCCCGGCGTCATCGGGCGCGATGGCCAGCGCCTGCGCCGCCGCCTCGGCGGCCGCGGCCAGGTTGTTCTGCTCCTGGTACAGCTGGATCATCCGGTGGCGCAGGCCGAGATCCCCCGGCTTCGCCTCGATCGCCTTCTCCAGCCACGCCACCGCCGCATCATATTGCCCGCGCCATGCGGCGATATCGGCGCGCACGTGCAGCAACCCGGGATCCGCCGGATTGAAATCGAGCGCGAACCGGACCACCCGCTCCGCGTCGTCCAGGTCGCCCTGCCTCAGCCTCTCCCGCGCCGCGCGCACGGCGTCCTGCGGCCGAGTCGGATCGGCCAGGGTCTCCAGAATATCCGCCATTGTCGTCTCCTCAGGCCGCCGCGGCCAGGTCGGGTTCCGCCTTCGCCGCCTGCCAGTCCGTCCCCAGGTCCTCCTGCATGCGCAGCCGCGCCGATTCGATCACCGAGGACCAGTCATCCGCCACCAGGCTGAACGTCTCCGGCGACTGCGCCCGCTTCACATCCTCCGCCGGCCAGCCGGCCGCCTTCTTCGACAGGCTGTACACCAGCGCCCGCGCCACCCGCCGCGTGACCGCCCAGCCGGCGACGCTTCGGGCCACGCTGCGCATGCGTTCGTGGTTCAGCGCCGAGTCGAACTCCACCTCCAGTTGCGCCGCGACCGCCTGCACCGCCGGATATTGCAGGTTGACGAACAGCTGGTGCGAGGTCGGATAGAACTTTCCCGCCCGGCCGTTCAGGCCGCGTTCCTCGATCAGCGCCTCGTCATCCAGGCTGATGATTTCGGGCGGGCGCTCGAAATTCTTTTTCGGCGGCGGTGGCGGCGCCGGCGGCGTGGCGGGCTTCGTCTCCCCGGCCGGCTTTTCCGCCGGCGCCTTGGCCTCGGCCGGCTTGGGCGGCACCGCGCCCGGCGCCGGCTTGAACTCCGGCGCGATCTCCAGCTCCATCAGCAGCGTGCGCAGTTCGTCCTCGACCTCGCCGATGAACTGCTGCTGCTGCGGGCCGTGCGAGCGGATCACCGCCTTCAGCCAGCCGGGCAGGTAGGTCATCACCAGCTGGCCGAAATCGCGCAGGAACACCTGCCGCTGGTCGCCGCCGCGGAAGCGCAGGAACTGCCGGTAGGCCTCGGGGCGGACCAGGTAGTCGTCGGGCAGCTCGACGAACACCGAGCAGAACTTCGCGCCGAACGGGATGCCGTATGTCGGCGCGTCCAGCACCCAGCGGCTGCCGGTGCGCGGGTCGTAGATCTCGTTCTTGTAGACGATGCAGCCGATGGCGCCGGGGTGGCCGTGGCCGATGGCCGGCCGGCCGCCATCCTGCGCCTCCGGGTCGTAGCGGTAGTGGATGCGGATGCCACTGGGCGTCTCCACGACCTCGGACTGCGCCGCCAGCCGGACGAGGTCGTCCAGCGTCCGCAGCGTGCAGGGCGCCCCGCCGCCGGTGATCCCGGGCGACAGGCGGAGGGTCACCGCGGGCGGCGTGCGGAAGAAGCGCAGCAGCAGGGTGTCGAGCAGCCAGTCCGGCGCCATCCGCGGATTGCCGGCATAGGGGTCGACGACCGTGTTCTGCGCCGGCGACTGGCCGAACAGCACCACCTCGGTCCAGTCCTGCGACAGGTCGCAGCCCTCGGCGCGGCAGGCGGCGGTGACGTCGATCACCTCGATCGGGCTGCCGTCGGCGGCCTCGCCACGGCGCAGGCGGCCATAGACGCCGTCGCGCTGGCACATGATGACCTCGCTGGCGATGCCGTCCTTGCAGGAGCGATAGCGTAGCCCGTGCTTGTTCGACGGCAGCGAGGCGACCTTGGCGCCCATGCCGAAGTTGGCGTCGAGGCTGTTCTCCTTGTAGAGCGAAGAGGCAAGGTCGCAGATCCGGTCCAGCTCGGCCGCCGACATGCCGCGGCCGGTGTTGCGGACGCACAGCTTGGGCGCGCCGTCGATGGTGGCCGACGTGATGTCCACGACCTTGTCGGCTGTCGCGGTTGCCGCGGCTTCGATCGCATTCACCACAAGTTCACGAATCATCATGGTCTTTGGGCAGCGCTCGATCGTGCTGGACACGAGAAACGCTTCGTTGGCCACGCGCAGGGCGGCGACGGGGGCATGCACTGACATGGAAACTCCAGGCTGTGACGATCCTTCCGTAACAGGGTACGTACGGTTTAGCACTAATTTCGTGCAGGGCATGGGGAGAATTGCAATGCCTGTCGTTGATCGATACGGTTAGCGTCGTGGCCGGCGGCGGCGAGCGTGGCATTGGCGTCATCACGGGCACCGCCTTTGGCCGCCGGCGCAATGCAGGCTTGAACTGGATGATGGCGTCTTGCGTTTGTCCGCGTGTATGGCTACGCGAGCACCCTCTAAAAATGTGGACTCGCTGGTGCCGATGGCTGCGTGAGCGAGATCGTCTCCCTCTCCATCATGGCCTGGCGTGTCCCTATCGGACGCACACGCCTCGGGAATATCCGCAGGCCCGGACGATCGCCCGATGATCGAGGACGATCTTGTATCGTGATGGTCTGAGCAAGCCCGGCTGCCGGTCATGGCCTCGATCGCGGCAGGCGGCGGATGGCTGGCCATGAACTTGGCGTCTTGGCGTTTTATCGGTGCCATCCACCGCATGAACCACCGGCGGAGCGCACCCCTCCAGCGGAGCGCACCCGTCGCCGCCTGAACCGCTACGGCTTGGCATAGCCCCGGCCGGTGCCGGCATCATGGCTCAGCGGCGGCAGCGGCGCGATCTCGCCAACCACGAACAGATACACCGCCGCCCCCAGGACGCAGAACGCCCCCGCCACCACCAGCGGCACGACGAACGAACCGCTGGTGATCGTCAGCATGACGCCGGTGAACGTCGTCGTAACGATGCCGGCAAGGTTGGAGGCGAAGTTCTGGATGCCGCCGATGGAAGCGACATGGCCCGGTGTCGGCGCGACGTCGCCCGGCAGCGACCAGATGCTCGCCGCCGTGAACGCCAGGCTGCCATAGGCGATCGCGAAGCACAGCAGCGCCACGTAGACGTTCGGCGCGAACACTGAGAAGGTAATGACCGACGACATCAGCATGCCCCCGACCAGGCACGTCTTGCGCGCCGCCGTCAGGCTCCAGCCATGGCGGTACAGCCGATCGGAGACCAGCCCGCCGAGCCAGCCGCTGGGGATCGCCACCAGCCCGGGCAGCAGGCCCAGGGTGCCAAGCTGGGCCAGCGAAAAGCCCCGCGCCTTCACCAGGTACGTGGGAAACCAGGTGATGAAGAAGTAGATGACGAAATTCAGGCAGAAAAAGCCGATCATCATGCCCCAGATCGTCCGGTAGCGGAACAGGGAGCTCCAGGGGACATGCGCCTCCGCGGCGCCCTTTGCCCGGCGCTCGGCCTGCAGGCGCGCCAGTTGCTCCGGCGCCACCGAGGCATGCCGTTCGGGATCGCGGTAGATCAGGATCCAGGCCACCGCCCAGACGACGCCCAGTGCGCCAGTGACGACAAACGAGGTCTGCCAGCTGAACGCGCCGATGAGCCAGGCGACCAGCGGCAATGACAGGGCGGCGCCGATGCGCGAGCCGCTGTCGAAGATCGCGGACGCCAACCCGCGCTCGTTGCTGGGGAACCAGTTGGCCGCCACCTTGGCCATCGAGGGATAGGCCCCGGCCTCGCCCACGCCCAGCAGCAGCCGGCAGCCCAGCAGCGTCGCGGCGCTGCGGGCCGCTGACGTCAGCGCGGTGAAGACCGACCACCACAGCACCGCCACCGCCATCGAGATGCGCGCCCCGACCCTGTCGGCGAACCAGCCGAACGGCATCTGCATGAACGAATAGGTCCAGAAGAATCCGCTCAGGATGAGGCCCATCGTGGCCGCGTCGAGCCCCAGTTGCTGCTGCATCGTCGGCGCCGCGACGGCCAGGTTGGCGCGATCGATGTAATTGATCGTGTTCGCCAGGCAGCACATGATGATCATGATCCAGCGTGCTCTGGGCATGGGTTTCCGTCCCTTGGTTATTATTGCCGTGCCGGCTCATGCGCGGCCGGCCCCGAACGCGTCCGCGGCAAGGCTGCCGGACGCCTGAACGCGGCCTGGCATCATGCCGTTCCTGAACCATGAGATGGATATCCGCCAGCGCGCCGGACGGCAACGCCCTGGTCAGAACTCGCGCCCGCGCAGCAGATGCACCGGGATCGACACGCCGGCGCCAATGGCGAACAGGGTGAAGACGACATGCAGCACGGAGATCGTGCTGGTCACCAGCAGCGCCTCGGGGTTGACCGGATGGGCGCGGGTCAGTTCGAACATCTCCAGCAGCGCCTGGGCAAAAAAGGCGCCCGGGATCATCGGAATGCAGCCGGCGACAGCCACCGCCGGGGCCGCGGTGCCGAGCTGGCGGCGCAACAATCCGACGGCGCAGGCGGTGACCGCGGCCGACGCCACCAGCGACGCGGCTTCCAGGTTCCAGCCGGCATTGAGCGCGACGGTCCTGATGGCCAGCGCCATCGCGCCGCTCGCGGCGCACCAGAGCAGCGCCGCGCGGCCGAAATTGAACAGCACGCCGAAGCCGGCCGCGGCGATCCCGCCGAACGCCGCGTACTGCGCGACGTGCGCCAGCATCGGAGTCACAGCAGCAGCCCCAGTACGCCCTGGGCGGCGAAAATGCCAGTCGTGGTGAACACCATGACCATCAGCACCGACACCGCCCGGGCGCTGCCCATCGTCGGCAGGCCGTCCAGGATGTCTGCCTGGGCATTGGTGGCGGGAATGCCGGGCACCAGCAGCAGGGTCGATGCGATGGCGGCAAGATTCACCGTCCCGCTGCCGGCCAGCCGCGCCAGCGTGCCGCACAGGAAGGCGGCGGTGAACGCGGTCGTTACGATGGCAACGTAGGGATTGATGCCGCGCGCCAGCAGGCCGTGCCGCACGAACTGCCCGGCGCCGCTGGCCGCGAATACCGGCAGGAACGCCAGGCGGTCGACCCCCAGCAGGCCGCCGAACGCCACGCAGGCCAGGCCGACGGCGCCGACGACGACCCCCAGCGGATGGCGCGGCGAGGTCGTCACCGTGGCATCCAGCTGCGCCATGATATCCGCGGGCGGCACGGCGGATTGCGCCGCCGTCACCACCAGCCGGCGGACCGCCTGGTTCAGCCGGTGGTCCATGCCGTGGCGGTGCACCGTCACCATCCGGGTGATGGTGTTGGCGCCGCTGACCAGCGTCACGGTGATCGAGGCGTAGCCGACGCGCGTGCCCATGATCTCCACGCCCAGGCCGGTGGCGAGCAGCCGGCAGCATTCGTGCACGGTCATCGCCCGGCTGCCGGTTTCCATCAGCATCCGGGCACAGGCCAGACAGGCCATGGCGATCTGCTCGAGGTCGCGGTGGCGGTGATGGTGCGGATCGTGCACGTCCGGAATGGGTGGCGCGGCAGGCAGGGTCATGGATCAACCGTTTCGTGATGGTGCGGCGCCGGCGTGGCGCCGGCGGCGTCCTTCAAGCGGAGATCGTGCCGCCCTGTCCACCGCGCCGTGGCGCATCGCCCACCGGGTGGCCGCGCGGGTGGCTGTGCTGGAGGGCTCGGCTATGGTGGAACAAGCACAACGGCGTCATCATGCCGCGAGGCGTGGCTGTGATCCGTGTTCCGGCAACGGGAATCGGTCTATGGGTGTCAGGCTGTGGAGCACTGTGCCACAGGGCCGGAGGGCACGCCGCGATCGTCCAATGGCTTTCAACCCAATAAGAACAACACAGGAGGTCCAGTCATGCGAATTCCGTTCCTGCCCCTGCTTGCCGCCTGCGCCGTCGCCATTCCGCTGGCGGCACAAAGCCAGGCGCTCGACCAGGGCAACAAGACCAGCAAGATCGCGTTCACCTACACCGGCGAGATCCTGCCGGGGCAGGAGCAGGCCTTCAGGGAGACCGTGAAGAAGGTCATTGCGGCGGTGCATCGCGAGTCCGGAACGCTGGCCTATTACTGGAGCATGCGCGCGGACGGCAAGACCTTCGACGTCCTCGAGATGTACAAGAACTCAGATGCCGTGGTCGCGCATGTCAAGGACGTGCTGCCGCAGTTCGGCAAGGAACTCGGCGAGACGCAGAAGGAAATACGGTTCGTGGTCTATGGCGATCCGGACGCCGCGGCGAAAAAGGCGATCGAGCCGCTGCATCCCGACTATGAATCGCCGTTTGCCGGATTCATCCGCTGACGCTACGGCGGACTGTCATCAGCCCCGGACGCTGGCGACAGTCCGCCCGCTTCGGCCCGGGACGTTGCTGTGGGCGATTTGTGTTGCCAGGCGGCGCCGGGCTTCTATGGTCGTGCACGCGCGCGGAGGCAACCGGCTGGTGCCCGTCCGAACATCGGGCCCGCAGCATGATCGGCAAACACTCCGTTGCGTAAACAAAAAACAGGGGGAACATTCATGAACCAACGTGATTGGCTGCTTCGGGCACTGGCAGTCGCAGCCCTGCTGATCGGAACCGCCCCGTTGGCCAGGGCGGCCGAGCTGGACGGCAACGCGCTGCTCAAGGCCAACCAGGACCCGAATGACTGGGTGATGTACCACGGAAACTATAATTCCTGGCATTACAGCGCGCTGGATCAGATCAACAGCAGCAATGTCAAGCAACTGCAACTTGTTTGGATGCACAACCCGGGCGCCAGCCCGCACGGCGGCATCCAGTCCTTCCCGCTGGCGATCGACGGCACGATCTATTACACCACGGCCGGCAGCCAGATCTGGGCGATCAACGGCGCGACCGGCGAATTCCTCTGGACCTTCAAGCCGAAAATCAATGAGGACATTTCGACGGCCACGCCGTACAACCCGTACAACCGCGGCGTGGCGGCGGGCTACGGCAACCTCTATGTCGGCACCACCGACGGCCGGCTGATCGCGGTCGACATGAAGTCGGGCCAGCCGCAGTGGGATGTCAAGCTGATCGACGTCGCCAAGGGCGCCAAGGGCTTCACCGGCGCGCCGCTGGTGGTGAAGGACAAGGTGATCATCGGCGCCAACGGCGGCGAGCTGGCCGGCTGCTGCGGCCCGATCTTCGGCGTCGACGCCAAGTCCGGCAAGAAAGTCTGGCAGTTCGACACCATCGGCGGCGACGAGCGCTCCCGCGCAAGCTGGGGCAACGACAGCTGGAAGACCGGCGGTGGCGGCGGCTGGATGACCGGCACCTATGACCAGACCACCAACACCGTCTTCTGGGGCACGGCAAATCCCGCGCCGGACTACGACCTCGAGCGGCGGCCCGGCGACAATCTCTATACCTCGGGCGTTGTCGCGCTGGATCCCGACAGCGGCGCGCTGAAGTCGTTTTTCCAGGAAGTGCCGCATGACAGCTGGGATTTCGACGGCGCGGTGGGCGAGTTCGTCATGCTCGACCGTGGCGGCCAGCACTACGTCGTCCACCCCAACAAGGGCGGCTACATCTACGTCTACAACCGTGACATCGGCGAGGGACCGCTGAAGGTCGAGAACGTCTGGCATCTCGGCGAAACCTCCAACTTCGTGACGGGGGTCGATCCCCACACCGGCAAGCTGGAGGGGCGGAAGGACATCACCATTGGCAAGCACGACAATGTCTGCCCGGCAGTCGACGGCGCGATCAGCTGGAATTCCGGCGCCTACAGCCCCGACACCGGCCTGTACTACAAGATCGGCCAGGAATGGTGCCAGAACATGGAGGCGCAACGACTGCGCAAGCCGAACGACTACTCCGGCGAAGTGTACATGAGCGCCACCTACACGCCGATCGCGCCGCCCGGGCACGCGGCGGCGTATGGCCACATCAACGCCACCGACCCGATCACCGGCAAGAAAGTGTGGGAGGTCAACTACAAGTATCCGCCCATGGCCAGCCTGCTGGCGACCAAGGGCGACCTGCTGTTCGTGCCCGGCGCCGACGGCATGCTGGACGCGCTCGACGCCAAGACCGGGCAGAAGCTCTGGTCGCACAACGATGGCATCGGCCACGACGGCGGGATCATCACCTACGCGGTGAACGGCAAGCAGTACATCGCCGTGACGACCGGCTGGGGCTCCTATGTCTCGCAGAACCTGGCAATCCTGTTCGGCGAGCCGTTCAAGAGCATGCCGATGAACGGCGGCACGCTCAACGTCTACGCGCTGCCGTAGCGGCGCAGCGTGGCGGCCGGGGAACCCACGGTCATCCGGCCGTGGGTTTTTCGTTGCGGCATGACGGGGGTGGTGCGTTCGATCGGCATGTGCAACTACAGCATGCGGTGATACGGCCCGGCCGCCGCGGCAGCGGTGCCCACTGTTCTCCGGCGGTGCTTGCCGCACCGGCCGATTTTCAACACGGAGGGAGCGAAGGATTCACGGAAGGCCACGAAGACATTCCGGAAAAACAACACTCTCGGCCGGTTGGCTTCATGCGGCAATGCCGGGCGCTTCGCGCGAAGCGCAACGTTATTCTTCTCCGTGGCGCTTCGTGGACTCTTCGTTTTCTCCGTGTTGAAATGCGGTGTCAGCCACGCCCCGGCCCCATCTGGGTTGGCAAGCCGGCCCGGCCGAGCCTGCGGTGCGTCACCCCGCACATCCAGAACAGATATTAAATTATCCCAACAAACTGGAACAGCAACCCCACCCCTCACGCCTCCGACCGGATCCGCCGGAACGCCGTCAGCGCCCGTTCCCGCCCGGCGCCCAGGTCGACGACCGGTTCCGGATAGGTCTGGCCAAGCGTGATCCCGGCCTGCGATAGGACCGGCCGCGGCGCCTCCCACGGCGCATGGATGTGGCGCGCCTCCAGCCTGGCCAGCTCCGGCACCCAGCGGCGCACATAGTCGCCCTCGGGATCAAACTTGCGTCCTTGCAGCACCGGATTGAAGATGCGGAACCATGGCGAGGCGTCGGCGCCGCAGCCCGCCACCCACTGCCAGTTGCCGGCATTGTTCGCCAGGTCCGCGTCCACCAGCGTGTCCCAGAACCAGGCCTCGCCCTGCTGCCACGGGATCAGCAGGTGCTTCACCAGGAAGCTGCCGACGATCATGCGCACCCGGTTGTGCATCCAGCCGATCCGCCACAGCTGGCGCATCCCGGCATCGACGATCGGCACGCCGGTGCGGCCCTGCTGCCATGCCGCGAGGCCCGCCGGGTCGTCGCGCCAGGGCATGGCGGCAAACGCCGGCTTCAGCGGCGCGTCGGGCAGGATCGGGTGGTGCCACAGCAGGTTGGCGCAGAATTCCCGCCACAGCAGTTCCCGGATCAACAGCTCCCGGCCCTTGCCGCCGGGGCCGCGCTGCGCCATGTGCCACAGTTGCACGACCGAGATCTCGCCGAAATGCAGGTGCGGCGACAGCATCGAGGTGCCGTCGTCGGCCGGCCGATCGCGCGCGGCGGGATAGGCGCCAAGGCCGTGCCGCAGGAAGGCTTCGGCGCGCTCCAGGGCGCCATGCTCGCCCGGCGTCCAGGCCGCGCGCAGGCCCGCCGCCCAGTCGGGCTTCGCCGGCAGCAGGTCCCAGTCGCCGAGCCGCTCCGAGTCCCGCGCCGCGGCACGCAGGCTGCGCGGCGCCGGCAGCGGCGGCTTCGGGCCACCCAGCGCGAGGCAGGCGTTGGCGAACGGCGTATAGACGCCATAGGCGCCGCCGGCCTTGGTGCGGATCGACTCGGGATTGAACAGCGTGGTCGTGCGCATCCGGTGCAGGCGCGCGCCCTGGCTGCCCAGCGCCTCCGCCGCCGCCTGGTCGATCCGGCGCGCCCAGGGATCCGCCATGCCGCCGGTGAAGACGTCCGCCGCCCCGCTCTCGCCAACCAGGCCGGACAGGACCGCCACGCTGTCGCCGCGGCGCAGCACGAGCCGGGCGTCGAGCCCTTCCAGCGCCTGTCCCAGCGCCGCCAGGCTGTGGTGCAGCCACCAGCGCGCCGCGCCGCCGGGCTTCCAGGCGCCGGAGGCGGCATCGTCCAGGATGAACACCGGCAGGACCGGGCGTCCGGTCTCAACGGCGGCGTACAGTGCGGCGTGGTCGGCAAGGCGCAGGTCGTTGCGGAACCACAGGATGGCGGGTCGATCGGCGGCTTTGGTCATGGCTCCCATGTAGCGATGGTTCCGGCGGCGTCATCCGGAAATCGCGTCGGAGCCGCACCGCCCCAATCAGTCCGGATCGGGGCCGGTGACTGCGGCATAGCCGCTGCCGAAGGCCGCGTCGCGCTGCCGGAAGGCGTGCTTGACGCCGTGCTCGCGCATCGTCTCGCGGAAGGCGCGTGCCTTGGGGGCGAGATGGCCGCGGGCGTCGATCTCGGCGCCGATGCGCTGGGCGGTGCGCGCGCCCATCAGCTCCAGGCCCAGGTTGACGATCCGCTTGTTGGCCGACAACAGGTGCGGATCGACCAGGCCCATGCGGTTGGCCAGCCGCATCACCTCGGCCTGCAACTGGTCCGCCGGATAGGATTTCAGCGCCAGGCCGATGGCGGCGGCGTCCTTGCCGGTCAGGCTGTCGCCGGTCAGCAGCAGCCGCTTCGCCCATTGCGGGCCACAGTGATACAGCCACATCGAGCCGGGCGGCGTGCCGAGGTCGCGCGTCGGCGGAAAGCCGATGCGGGCATCGTCGGCGACGATGATCATGTCGCAGAACCAGGCCAGCTCGGTGCCGATGCCGATGCAGGTTCCATGCACCTGCGCAATGACCGGCTTGTGCATGTCGAAGATCTGGATGCGCAGCCGCTGGCCTTGCTCCAGCCGCCAGACGTCGTCGTCGATTTCCTGCCGCCCGCGATACTCCGGGCCGCGGCCGCTGGAGTATTCGGTCAGATCGGCGCCGGCGCAGAAATGCGGGCCGGCGCCGCGCAGCACGACGCAGTGCACCGCGTTGTGCTCGTCGGCCTCCAGCAGCGCGGCATTCAGTTCGCGCAGCAGCGCGCCGCTCAGGGCGTTGCGGCGCTCGGGCCGGTTCAGCGTGAGGATCGCGGTGGTGCCGCTGACCTCGTAGGTGATCTGCTCGAAATCCATGCTGTCCGTCCTCCGGTTGATTTTTTGCTGTGCCGATCTGTGTTGCTTCATGGCGGCGCCATCGGCGGTTGGCAAGGTTGGGCCGGCGATGCCGCGATGTCGAGGACGTGTCTTGGACCCGCGGCCTTGCATCACCACCATGAGAGCACGCGCATTCGGCAGGCTTTGTGGTCCGTGCCGATTGCGCCGGTGCCCGCCGGCCAAGGTCCTGGCTCGACCGCTGCGGGCGAAGAGTCAGTCGTTTCCGGAACGTCATCGGTTCCTGCCGCATCGGCGGAATCGCCGGAGACGGAGAGGCAAGAGGTGGCAAGATGAGCCGTGTTTTCCCGCGTCTGGCCGCGACCGTCCTGCTGGTGACGCTGACCGCGGGCTGCGCGGCCGGGGGGCCGTACGGCTATGGCTACGGTTACGGCTATGGCGCTCCCTACGGCTATGGCTATCCCTATGGCTATGGCTATCCCTATGGCTATGGCTATCCGTTCGGCCTCGGCTTTGGTTACGGGGTGTGGGGAGGGCGCTACTACGGCGGCTATTATCATCATTTCCATCCCGGTTTCGCCGGCCCGCGCGGCTACGGGCGCTTTGGCGGGTTCCATGGCGGCGAGTTCCATGGCGGCGGGTTCCACGGCGGTGGGTTCCACGGCGGTGGGTTCCACGGCGGCGGGTTCCACGGCGGCGGGTTCGGGGGGCACCACTGACCGGCATCGTCAGGCCGGTTGACGCGCGCGCTGTGCCTTCCGCTCCTGGCCCCGTGTGAACCGGCCGATATCCATCCTGCAGACGGCACGCCCCGCTGCGTTCCGTGCCCATGCTCACAGCATTGCGCACGATCATATAATTGACGGGGTCAACTATATGGCTAACCTCCATCCAGGGAGGGATCAGCATGCGCCGGCAGCCCGTTCCATCACCAACCGAAACGGTCGCGGCGGTGCGCGGGTTCAGCCGGTTCTACATGCGCCAACTTGGCCTGCTGGACGAAGGGCTGCTGCACAGCGGCTTCCAGCTGACCGAGGCCCGCATCCTGTATGAACTGGCCTGCGGCACCACGCTGACGGCAACGCAGCTTTGCCGCGATCTCGGGCTGGACGCGGGCTACCTCAGCCGCATCCTGAAATCATTCGAAATGCGGGGCCTGATCAGCCGATCGGCCGCGCCGCACGATGGCCGGCAGTCGGTCATCGCCCTGACCGAGGCCGGCCGTGCCGCATTCGCGCCGCTGGACCGCGCGTCGCAGCAGCAGGTCCTGTCGATGATCGGGCGCATGGCGCCGGCGCAGATGGCGGACCTGATCGGCGCCATGCAGACCGTCGAGCGGCTGATGCGTCACGACGCGCCGGCGCCGTGTGTGCTCCGGCCGCCGCGTCTCGGCGACATCGGCTGGATCATCCACCGGCAGGCGGTGCTGTACAACGCGGAATACGGCTGGGACGAAAGCTTCGAGGCGCTGCTCGCTCAGATCTTTGCCGAAATGATGCCGGCATTCGACCCGCGCCACGACGGCGGCTGGATCGTCGAGCAGGACGGCGCGGTCATGGGATCGGTCTTCGTCGTCCGCGTCTCCGACGCCGTGGCGAAGCTGCGGCTGCTGTATCTCGAACCGGCGGTGCGCGGAACCGGCCTCGGGCGGCGGCTGGTCGGGGAATGCATCCGTTTTGCCAAAGAAAAGGGATACCGGACCATCACGTTGTGGACAAACGATGTGCTGGTGCCGGCCCGGCGGATCTACCAGCAGGCCGGGTTCCGCTGCGTGGCGGCGGAACCGCAGCGCGCGTTCGGCCAGGACGTCGTCAGCGAGACCTGGGAACTGGCACTGTAATATCAACGATCCGGACCAGTGACCTGTCCTGGGTTGTGCCGCGGTGATCGGTTCGGGCCGCCCTGTCTGCATGACCAGTCCAGCACGATCATACCATTTGTGTTCATTCGTGGTCGATTTTCAAAACGATCTCAGCCCCGGTGTGGGTGTCTGGTTGCGGCATGAAAACAACCATAAATGTACACAAATGTTCTCCGGTTTCAACCGCTCTGCCCCGTAACGGACATTGGCCGGCGAGACCGGCTCCCGCCATGCCGAAGCGAAAGCCGCTGACGGTCCGGCCCTCAGTACGCCAGAACGGCGCGCCCCCACCGGGATGCGCGCCGCCCTTGCTGAATCGCCGCACCTTTTGCGGCTCCTTTCCCTCGACAGAACGGGCGCGGGTTCCGGCCGGCATCGCCTTCCCCGCGCCCCTCCCTCACGCCTCCACGGTCTGCTGCACCAGCACGCGCTCCGGATCACGCAGCACCACGTAGATCGCCGGGATCACCAGCACCGTCAGCAACGTTGACGACGCCAGCCCGAACAGCAACGAGATCGCCAGCCCCTGGAAGATCGGGTCGCTCAGGATCGTCGCCGCCCCGATCATCGCCGACAGCGCGGTCAGCAAAATCGGCTTGAAGCGGATCGCCCCGGCCTCCAGCACCACCTGCCGCAGCGTCATCCCGGCCTGCGGCGTGTGGCGGATGAAGTCGATCAGCAGGATCGAGTTACGCACGATAATCCCCGCCAGCGCGATGAAGCCGATCATCGAGGTCGCGGTGAACGGCGCGCCGAACAGCCAGTGGCCGAACACGATGCCGATCAGCGTCAATGGCACCGGCACCAGCACCAGCAGCGGCAACTTGAAGCTGCCGAACTGCGCCACCACCAGCACGTAGATCCCCACCAGCGCCACCATGAACGCCCCGCCCATGTCGCGGAAGGTGACGTAGGTGATCTCCCACTCGCCGTCCCACAGGATCGACGGCTTCGACTCGTCGTCCGGCTGGCCGCGCAAGGAAACCGTCGGCCGCGGCAGCTTGCCCCAGTCGTGCGCCTCGACCGCCTTGTCGACCGCCAGCATGCCGTAGATCGGCGCCTCGAACCGGCCGGCCAGCTCGGCCATCACCATGTCGGCGAAGTGCCCGTCGCGGCGGAACAGCACGCGGCTGCCCATCTCGTTCTTGGCCTGCACCACCTCGCCCAGTTCGACCACGCCGCGAGCACCCGGCAGGGTGTTGGCCGGCACCGGCGTGGAGGCAAGCTGCTCCGTCCAGCTCTGGTCGCGCTTCGGCAGGCCGACGACGATGTCCAGCGGATAGCGGTCCTCGCCGCGGTAGGAGTAGCCAACCGGCAGGCCACCGAACAGCGCCTGTATGGTGTCGTACACGTCGCTCTGCTCGACGCCGAAGTATTCCAGCCGGTCCTGGTCGATCGAGATGCGCAGCCGCGGCCGCGGATGGCCGAAGCTGTCATCGACATCGACGATGAACGGCACGCTGCGGAAGATCTTCTTCAGTTCCTGCGCGGTGGCCAGGCGGGTGGCTTCATCGGGGCCATACACCTCGGCCAGCAGCGTCGCCAGGACGGGCGGGCCGGGCGGCACTTCCACCACCTTGATCACGCTGCCCGCGGGCAGCTTCAATTCCGCGTCCAGGCGATGCCGCAGATCCAGCGCGATGGCATGGCTGCTGCGGTCGCGCTGTTCCTTCGGCTGCAACTGGACATGCAGCTCGCCCAGTTCCGGCGATTGCCGCAGGTAGTAGTGGCGCACCAGGCCGTTGAAGTCGAACGGCTGCGCGGTGCCGGCATAGGCCTGCATCTCGGTGACCTCCGGCAGTGCGCGGGCGACGCGGTCGGCGGCGAACAGCGCCTGTTCCGTCGTCTCCAGGCTGCTGCCTTCGGGCAGGTCCACCAGCACCGTCAGCTCCGACTTGTTGTCGAACGGCAGCAGCTTGACCGTCACCGCCTCGAAATAGAACGCCGAGCAGGCGACCAGCGTGGCGCCGCCGACGAGCAGCAGGAAGGTCCACGCCCGCTTGCGGCTGGCGACCAGCGGGGTGGCGACGAAGCGGTAGACCCGGCCGAACCAGCCCTTGTCATGCCGTCCCGCGTGGCCGTGCAGCGGCGTTTTCGGCGCCAGCTTCAGCATCATCCAGGGCGCGATCACCATGGCGACGACGAACGAGATCATCATCGCCGCCGAGGCGTTCGCCGGGATCGGCGCCATGTACGGCCCCATCAGCCCAGAGACGAACAGCATCGGCAACAGCGCCGCGACGACGGTCAGGGTGGCGACGACGGTCGGGTTGCCGACTTCCGCCACCGCCTCGATCGCCGCCTGGGCGCGGCCGCGTTTGTCGCCCATCGCCCAGTGGCGGGCGATGTTCTCCACCACCACGATGGCGTCGTCCACCAGGATACCGATCGAGAAGATCAGCGCGAACAGGCTGACGCGGTTGATCGTGTAGCCCATCGTCTTGGAGGCGAACATCGTCATCAAGATGGTGGTCGGGATCACCACCAACGTCACGACGCCCTCGCGCCAGCCGATGGCGAAGGCGATCAGCACGACGATCGAGACGGTCGCCAGCGCCAGGTGGAACAGCAGTTCGTTCGCCTTGTCGTTGGCGGTGGTGCCATAGTCGCGGGTGATGTTGACCGAGACGTCGGACGGCACCAGCGTCCCTTCCAGGGTCTTGAGCCGCTCGCGCACCGCCGCCGACATCACCACCGCGTTGGCGCCCGGGCGCTTGGCCAGCGCCAGGCTGACCGCCGGGGCGCGGTGCCAGGTGCCGGACTTGTCGCGGGTGATGTTCCAGACGCGCGCATCCACGGGACTCGTGCCCACCACCACGCGCGCCACGTCGCGCACATAGACCGGCCGCCCGTCGCGCGTGCCGATCAGCAGCAGGCCGATGTCGGGCACGCCCAGCAGGGTCTGGCCTGCGGCGACCGAGCGCTCCACCCCGGCGTCGCGCACGTGCCCGGCGACGAAGGAGCGGTTGGCGTCGCGCACCTTGGCGACCAGTTGCTGCAAGGTGACGCCGAACAGCGACAGCTTCTCGGGATCGGGCTCGACGCGGATTTCCTCGGGATCGTCGCCGGCAATGTAGGTGATCCCCATGTCCGGGATCTTCACCAGCTCGGTCTGCAGCTTCTGCGCCAGTTGCGTCAGGTCCGCCTGGGTCCAGCGATTGGCGGCGTCCGGCTTCGGCGACAGGGTCAGCACCATCACCGCGACGTCGTTGATGCCGCGGCCCACCACCAGCGGCCTTGGGATGCCGATGGGGATGCGGTCCAGGTTGTTGCCGATCTTGTTGTTCACGCGCAGGACGGCGTCGTCCTCGTTGGTGCCGACGACGAAGCGCGCCGTCACCATCACCTGGTCGTCCTGCGTCTGGCTGTAGATATGCTCGACGCCGGGGATGGCGGTCAGGATGGTTTCCAGCGGCTTTGTCACCAGCTCCGCCGCGTCGGCGGCATGCAGGCCGTTGGTGGACACCATCACGTCCACCATCGGCACGTGGATCTGCGGATCCTCCTCGCGCGGGATGGTCAGGATGGCGATCAGCCCGACGGCCAGCGCCGCGAGCAGAAACAATGGCGTCAGCGGCGAGCGGAGCGTCGCCTTCGTCAGCCGTCCGGAGAGACCGAGGTTCATGGCGCGACCAGTACGTCGCCGTTTTGCAGGCCGGAGAGGATTTCAACCCCGTCCGGCATCTGCGGCGTCGGCATGTCGCGGCCGCGCTGGACCGGGATCTCGATCACGGTGCCGTCGCTGGCGCGGCGGTTGACGTAGCTCAGGCCGAAGCGGCTGTGGATCAGGTGCTCGGGGATGACATAGCCCGGGCGGTCGCCGGCGTTGACCCAGACGCGGATGCGCTGGCCGACGAAGTAATGGCCGATGCCGGGCGCGGTGGCGTCGGCGATGACGCGGCCGTCCTGGATCTGCGGATAGACCAGCTCCACCGTACCGAACACCGGGCCTTCCGTGCCCAGGTCGGCGCCGTCGAGGCGGACCTTGTCATTGACATGGATGAACTTGGCATGCCGCTCCGGCACGCTGAGGCGCAGCACGTAGTTGGCCTCGGCGACGCGGGCGATCGTGTCGCCGGCCATCACCACGGTGCCCTGGGTCACCGGCACCTGCAGCACGCGCCCGTCCCTTGGCGCCAGCACCGCGCCCTCGCGCATCTGCTGCACCACCACGTCGCGCTCGGCGATGCGGGCGGCCAGCGAGCTGCTGGCCACGTCCAGCGCGGTGCGCGCCTGGTCGAGCGCCTGGCGCGAGCCGGCGCCGCTGCGCGCCAGGGATTCGGCGCGCCTGAAGTCAACCTGGCCCTCGGCGAGCTGCGCCCGCAGACCCTGGATCTGGGCATCCAGCGCGTGGATCTGCAGTTGCAGCTTCTGGTCGCCGACGACGGCGAGCTGCTGGCCCTCCTTCACTTCGTCGCCGTAATGCGCGGTCAGCTCGACGACGGTGCCGCCGATACGCGCGCGCGCCGGCACGACGTTGCGGCTTTCCACCGTCGCGAACACGGCTTTTTCGTCCGCCAGCGGACGCAGCGCGACGGTGAACGTCGTTTGCGCATGCGCCGCGGTGGCCAGCGCGAGCAGCGCGGCGGCGAGGCCAGTCAGCTTGAACATGGATGTCTCCCGGGGTGTGCCGTCAGCGCGTGGTCGGCAGTCCCGCGGCCTTCCACGCCGACAGTCCGCCACGCATGTGCGTGTTCACCGGCACGCCCGCCTGCCGGCAGCGCGACACCGCCATGGCCGAGCGCTTGCCGCCGAGGCAGGTCAGCACGACCTCGCCCTTCGGCAGCGCCTCCGGGTTGAACCGCGACAGCGGCATCGACTGGGCGCCGGGGATTCGCTCGGCGGCGATTTCGTTCGGCTCCCGCACATCGACCAGGATGATCTCGCCGCGCCCAAGCCGGGCATTCACCTCCGCGGGGTCGAGCTCGATCAGGCTGGGCTGCGACGAGGCGGACTTTTTCCAGAACATTACTTGGTCTCCGTAGGGGTCTTCGTTGGGGTCCTTTGGGCCGCCGCAGGCTCACGCAGCGGCGGTTTCGACTCCGCCGGGGCGGGCACCATGCCGCAGATCGGCGTCGGCGAGCAGTAGATCGCGAACAGCGTTTCCAGCACCTGCTGCGCCGGGCACGAGGCGATCGAGTAATAAATCGTCTGCGCCTCCCGCCGCGCCTGCACCAGGCCGTCTTTGCGCAGCAGGGCGAGATGCTGCGAGACGGTGGAATCGCGGGTCTTGAGGAATGCCGCCAGATCGCCTACGGAACGTTCCCCGTCGACGAGCTGGCACAGGATCAGCAGCCGATGGCGGTTGGCAAGCGACTTCAGCAATTCGCTTGCCTGCTCGGCTGCATTCTCCATGGCGTCTGGCTCTATTTTCATGGTTGCGAAGATACGCATCTTCGTATATAAGGTCAAGCATCAACTGCAACCCGGAGTGACTGACGCTCCGGGCAACATAGAGGGAAACGGAATATGGCGGATGTCGTGGTCCTGGGAGCCGGCCTTGGCGGCACGCTGATGGCCTATGAGCTCGTTCCGCAGCTCCGTGACGGCGATACGCTGACCCTGATCAACGACGGCAAGCACTATCATTTCGTGCCGTCCAACCCCTGGGTCGCCGTCGGCTGGCGGGAGCGCAAGCACCTGGAGATCGACCTGGAGGACATCATGCGGCGCAAGGGCGTGCGGCTGCTGCCGCAGGGCGCCGAGCGCGTGTTCCCGAAGGAGAACCGGATCGCCCTGCGCGACGGGAGTTCCGTACAGTACGACTACCTGGTGATCGCCACCGGCCCCGACCTGGCGTTCGACGAGATCCCGGGCTTCGGGCCGGAGGCGCACACCCAGTCGATCTGCCACATCGACCATGCCGAGCAGGCGTGGCAGGGGTTCCAGGAATTCTGCAAGAACCCGGGGCCGATCATTATTGGCGCGGCACCGGGGGCGTCGTGCTTCGGGCCGGCGTACGAGTTCGCCTACATCGTCGACCGCGAGCTCAGCCGGCGGAAGATGCGCGACCGGGTGCCGATGACGTTCGTCACGCCCGAGCCGTATATCGGCCACCTGGGCCTGGACGGCGTCGGCGACACCAAGGGCCTGATGGAAAGCGAGTTCCGCGAGCGGCACATCAAGTGGATCACCAACGCCCGCGTCACGGCGGTGGGCGAACACAGCGTCACGGTCGAGGAAGTCGACGAAGACGGCAAGCTGCGCAAGACGCACGAGCTGCCGTCGGGCTATACCATGCTGCTGCCGGCGTTCCGCGGCGTGGCGGCGGTGCGCGGCATCGACGGGCTGAGCAACCCGCGCGGCATGATCATCGTGGACCAGCACCAGGCCAACCCGACGTTCCAGAACGTCTTCGCCATCGGCGTCTGCGTGGCGATCCCGCCGACGGGGCCGACGCCGGTGCCGGTGGGCGTGCCGAAGACGGGTTTCATGATCGAATCGATGGTCACCGCCACGGCGCACAACATCGGGGCGCTGCTGCGTGGCCAGGCGCCGCGTGAGCAGGCCACCTGGAACGCGGTGTGCCTGGCCGACTTCGGCAACGGCGGCGTCGCCTTCGTGGCGCAGCCGCAGATCCCGCCGCGCAACTTCAACTGGTCCGGCCGCGGCACCTGGGTGCATTTCGCCAAGGTCGCGTTCGAGAAATACTTCCTGCACAAGGTGCGCACCGGCAACGCCGAGACGATGGCCGAGAAGGTCATGCTGCGGGTGCTCAATGTCGCCAAGCTGAAAGAGACGAAATTCGACCCCGTGTAACGAGCTGTATCATGACCAACGCCACCACTCTTGTCTGCCCGCACTGCGCCACGCTCAACCGCGTTCCGGCTGATCGGCCGGCGGCGCAGGCGAAGTGCGGGGGCTGCCACAAGGCGCTGTTCGAAGGCCAGCCCGTGCCGGTGGATGAGGCCGGGTTCGAGCGGCACCTGCAGCACGACGGCATCCCGATCCTGCTGGATGTGTGGGCGCCGTGGTGCGGGCCGTGCCGCTCGATGGCGCCGATGTTCCAGCGCGCCGCCGGCGTGCTGGAGCCCGGGGTGCGGCTGCTGAAGCTGAACTCGGATGAATCGCCGCGGGTGGCGACGCAGCTTGGGGTGCGCGGCATCCCGGCGCTGTACCTGTTCCACAACGGCCGCACGGTCGCGCAGACCGCGGGCGCCCGCGACACCAACGCCATTGTCGGCTGGGTTCGGCAGAACCTGGCCGGGACGAATGTTTGATAGGGGAAATCAATGACTCTGGACAATGCGGTGCTGAGTTTCGCCGGTACGGTCGTTCTGGTGGGCCTGGCGCTTGGCTGGTTCGTCAGCCCGTGGTGGCTGCTGCTGGTGGCGTTCGCCGGGCTGAACATGGTGCAGGCCGGTTTCACCGGGTTCTGCCCGGCGGCGATGATCTTCAAGCGCCTCGGCCTGAAGCCCGGCTGCGCCTTCAACTGATCCTGCCTGCGCGCCGCGCAGGTCAAACTGGAGACTGAGCATGGAAAAGAATATCGGCAAGACCGACCGGATTGTCCGCGCCGTCGTCGGCGTCGCCCTGATCCTCTGGGCGCTGACCGGCGGTCCGGTCTGGGCCTGGATCGGCATTGTGCCGCTCGCGACGGCGGGAATTTCGTTCTGCCCGGCGTACAAGCTGCTCGGCATGCACACCTGAGCGGGGATCGGTCATGCTGAACGACTGGGGCGCGATGGCGCGCGACTACTCGGTGCAACTGCGCGACGTGCGCGGTGGCCTTCCGGACGTGATGAAGGGCTTCTCGGCCACTGCGCAGGCGGCGCTGAAAGCGAATGCGTTGGATACCAAGACCAAGGAACTGCTGGCGCTGGGAATCGCTGTGGCGATCCGCTGCGATCCGTGCATCGCGTTCCATGCGGAAGCGGCGGTGAAGCAGGGGGCGACGCGCGAGGAAATTTTCGAGACCGTCGGCCTCGCCATCTACATGGGCGCCGGGCCGAGTGTGATGTACGCGGCCAAGGCGCTGGAAGCGTTCGACCAGTTCGCGTCGAAGACGGCGTGATGCGCGGCTGAGGTGGTTGCGCCCGGGGTGTCTGCGCCCCGGGCGCGTTCCTGTTGGGCGGGTGGCCGCGACAGGGCCTGCAGGCCTACAGATCTCGAAACGATCGAAGACCGGATACTGGCCAGGCAGCATGCCCCGTCCCAGCGCTTGAAGCTGGAAGATCTGGCTGAGGCAGTCCTGTCACCGCGGACAGGACGGTGCCTGCTGCACCGGCGGAGACTGATACGCATGACACCAATCTTCCGCTTCGCATCGACGGAAAATCACCCGATGCGCGGGCCGCGGCAACATTCCCCCAGTATATCGTATCGATATTTTACCGAATCCGCCAGATCGCGATGCCGGCATGGATTTTCGATTGCCTGGCCGTATCGGCCATCCCGGATCGGGCGAAGCGCCTTGCATCCGGTCGGCAATGCTCGCAGGATGGGCAAGGATAATTATCCCAACACGGGGAGGCTGCGCCACATGCCTATCCAGACCTATGCGCTGCATCCGGGCTTCGCGGCCGAGGCCAGCTATCGCGACCTGTCGGAACGGCTCGACGACACCGTCATTGCCGCCATCGGGGCGGCGCTTAAGACCTATCCGGTCCTTGTCTTCCGTGACCAGCACCTGACCGACGCCCAGCTGCGCGATTTCGCCCTGCGCTTCGGCCCGCTGGAAATCGGCCGCCCGGCGGCGCGGCCCGGGCGGCGGCGGCTGGCCATTCCGCAAATCGGCGACGTCTCCAATCTCGATGAAGACGGCAAGGTCCGAGCCCTGACCGACAAGCGGCGGCTCGACAGCCTGGGCAACCGGCTGTGGCACACCGACGCCTCCTACATGCCGGTGCCGGTCGTCTTCGGCTTTCTGCACGCGGTGACCCTGCCGCCGCCGTCTCCGTTCGGCAACGGCGAAACCGAGTTCGCCGACATGCGCGCCGCCTATGACGCCCTGCCGCAGGCCACGCGCGACGCCATCGATCCGCTGGTCGCCGAGCACGACATCTTCTGGTCGCGGGCGCAGATCGGCTTTACCGACTTCGAGCCAGGGGACCGGGAAAAGTATCCGCCGTCGCCCCAGCGCCTGGTGCGGCGGCATCCGGTGACGGGACGGAAGAATTTGTACCTGTCCGCGCACGCCTCGCACATCGTCGGCTGGCCGGTGGCCGACGGGCGCCTGCTGCTGCTGGACCTGACCAGCCACGCCACCCAGCCGGGCTTCGTCTACAGCCATGACTGGCGCGTCGGCGATTTGCTGATCTGGGACAATCGCTGCACCATGCATCGCGGCCGTCCGCACGACGAAATGCAGCCGCGCGACCTGCGCCGGGCCACGATGCTGGATACGGCATCGACGCTGGATGAGGCCGCCTGACGGCCGCGGGGGACGAGGCCGTCTGGCGGCCGGCGCGGCGGAAGGGAGGGGGAGAGCATGGGCCAGGCGTTAACCGGCATACGCGTCATCGACATGACCCACAACCAAGCCGGGCCGGCCTGCGCGCAGATCCTGGGCTTCCTCGGCGCCGACGTGATCAAGCTGGAGGAGCCGAAAGGCGGTGACGTCGCCCGCGTCAACATGCGCGACCGGCCGGACAGCGACAGCCTGTTCTTCCTGCTGCTGAACGCCAACAAGCGCAGCCTGACGCTGAACCTGAAATCCGCCGATGGCAAGGCGCTGTTCCGCAAACTGATCGCGGAGTCCGACGTGCTGCTGGAGAATTTCGGCCCCGGCGCGCTGGACCGCCTGGGGCTGGGGTACGAGACGCTGGCGAAACTGAATCCCCGGCTGGTCTACGCGACGATCAAGGGCTTCGGCACCTATGGCCCGTACAGCGGCTACAAGAGCTTCGAGCCGATCGCCCAGGCGATGGGCGGGGCGATGGCGGTGACGGGATTTCCCGAGAACCCGCCGACATACATGTTCCCCGCAATCGGCGATTCCGGCACCGGCATGCACATGGCCATCGGCATCCTCGCGGCGTTGCAGCAGCGGCATGCGACGGGGCAGGGGCAGCATGTCGAGGTTTCCATGCAGGATGCGGTGGTCAACCTGATCCGCGTCAGCCTGCGCGACCACCAGCGCTTCGGCCATCCGCCGCCGCGCACCGGCAACCAGCTCGGCCAGACTGTGCCCGGAACGACCTATCCGTGCGCGCCGGGCGGGCCGAACGACTACGTGTTCATCTACGCCCAGCCGCAGATGTGGAAACCGTTCCTTGAAGCGATCGAACAGCCGGCGCTGGCGGAGGATCCGCGGTTCGCGACGCCCGCGGAGCGGTGGCGGAATCGCGCGGCGCTGAACGCGATCATCGCCGCCTGGACGCGACGGCGCGGCAAGCACGATGTCATGCAGATACTCGGCGCGGCCGGCGTGCCGTGCGGCGCCTGCCAGGACACCGGCGAGGTGCTGGCCGATCCGCACCTGCGGGCGCGGGCGATGGTGGTGGACGTCGATTACCCGGCGCGCGGGACCTACCAGACCGCCGGCTGCCCGATCAAGCTGTCGGCGTCCCCGGCCGAGGTTACGCGTCCGCCGCAACTGGGCGAGCACACCGCCGAGGTGCTGGCGGCGCTGTGCGGCGTTGGGGCGGAGGAACTGGAGCGGCTGCGGCAGGATGGCGTGGTGTAGCGGCGATGCTTCGCGCTGCCCGCGGGGCGGCCTGCCGCGGCGTCAGTGCGGCAGCACCGGCAGCAGCACGCGGGCCGCAATCAGCAGCAGCACCAGCAGGACCGCCGCGCGGATCAGCCCGCCGAACATCCGCACCACCGTCACGACCAGCAACGCCGCCAGCGCCAGCATCAGCACCGTCTGCCACTCGGCCGGCACCCCCAGCGTCGTGAGTTGCGCGCGCAACCACAGCTCGACCGCCGTCAGGCCGGAAACCGCGGCGTCGCCAAGCCGGGCAAGAAGTTGCAACATCGAATTGACTATCTGGGTGAAGGCGCCCACACGACCCTCCTGCGCAACAAATGCGACCGTTCGGGGGATGCATACCAGCTTCTGCGGACCCTGTCGTCACCGGGCCGAGACGCTCGGGCCCCTACGACGGGGCCGGCATGGCGACCGCCAGATCCGCCGCCGCCGTGTGCAGCCGTTTGTCGCGCGTGAACAGGCGCGCGGCGGAAAGCCGGGCGGATGCCAGCAGATGCACGTCGATATAGCCAAGCCCGCCGCCGAACAGGGTATTCCGCTCGATCAGGTCCAGTACCTCGGCATTCCGCGCGACAACGGCTTGCGGCAGGCCATGCAGCGACCGCAGGATCGTGTCGCGCTGGCGCAGGTTCCCCGTTGCCAGTTCGCCGATGACGAACGGATGGCTCAGCACCCGCGCCTGCTGCAGCAGGTCAGCCAGAATCGCATCGCCCTGCCGCAGATGATCGATCCAGACGGACGTGTCGACCAGGATCAAGCCGCTTCGGACCGCCGCCGCGGCGCAACCGTCAGGTCCGGCTCGCTGCCACCGAGGCGGGCGAGGCGGCGGGCGCTTTCACGTTCGATCAGGGCCTTCAGTGCCTCCCGCACCAAGGTGGATTTCTCCTGTAAGCCGGTGAAGTGCTGGGCTTCCTGGACAAGTTCGTCGTCCAAGGCCAGGGTGGTGCGCATTGTGATCTCCTTTTGAGGCACATAATATAGCATCATCTGATGTCATATTCAATGCTTCTGCCGCGCCACGGTGACGCCCGCCGCCAATGGCGCTAAACGTCGCGGCAAAGCCGCCCAACAAACCGGAGGAAGCCCCGATGTCCGCCATCTCGATGAATTTCGCCTCGCCCCGCATGCTGCTGGTGGCCGGCGGCGCGGTGCGACAGCTTGCCGATGTGCTGGCGCGGTTCGGCCTGTCGCGGCCGCTGGTGGTGACCGATCCGTTCATGGTCGGCTCCGGCCATGTCCGCCACTGCCTGGAGCCGCTGGAGCGCGCCGGGCTGGCGATCGCCGTGTTCAGCGACACCGTGTCGGACCCGACCGACATCGTGGTCGAGGCCGGCGTCGAACGGCTGGAGGTCGGCGACTACGACTGCCTGATCGGCTTCGGCGGCGGCTCGCCGATCGACACCGCCAAGGCGATGGCGATCCTGGCGGCGGGCGGCGGCAAGATGCGCGACTACAAGGCGCCGTTCGCCGCCGACAAGGGCGCGCTGCCGGTTATCGCCGTGCCGACCACCGCGGGGACGGGCAGCGAGTGCACGCGGTTCACCGTGATCACCGATACCGAGCGCGACGAGAAGATGCTGATCGCCGGCCTGGGCGCGCTGCCGCTGGCTGCCGTCGTCGACTACGAGCTGACCTTCTCGGTGCCGCCGCGCACCACCGCCGATACCGGCATCGACAGCCTGACGCATGCGCTGGAAGCCTATGTCTCGAAGCGCGCCAACCCGATCTCGGACGCGCTGGCGCTGTCGGCGATGGCGCTGATCGGTGCCAACATCCGCACCGCCTATGCCGAACCGCACAACGCCGCGGCGCGCGAGGCGATGATGCTGGCGGCGACCGAGGCGGGGCTGGCGTTTTCCAACAGTTCGGTGGCGCTGGTGCACGGCATGTCGCGGCCCATCGGCGCACATTTCCACGTGCCGCACGGGCTGTCGAACGCCATGCTGCTGCCGGCAATCACGCGGTTTTCCGTGCCCGGCGCCGCGGCGCGCTATGCCGAGGCGGCGCGGCGCATCGGCTTCGCCCGGGACGGCGACAATGACGACACCGCGGCGGCGCGGCTGGTCAGCGGGCTGGAGGCGCTGAACCGCGACCTGTCGGTGCCGACGCCGGCGGCATACGGCATCGACGAGGCAGCCTGGACGGGCAAGATGGCGCTGATGGCCGAGCAGGCGCTGGCCTCGGGCAGTCCCGGGAACAATCCGCGGGTGCCCTCGGCCGAAGAGATCGTCGGCCTGTACCGGGAGGTGTGGACCGGGGCGGCGGCGAACCGGTAGCGGGCGGCCCGGCAGGGGCCGCCGCGCCGCGGCGCCCGCCAGGCGGCGTCCCCCTCAGTCCCGGAACACTACCGTACGTGTGCCGTTGATCAGCACCCGCCCGTCGAGCTGCCAGCGCAACGCCCGCGACAGCACCCGCCGCTCGATGTCGCGGCCCTGCCGGATCAGGTCGTCCGGCGAGGAGACATGGCTGATCCGCTCCACGTCCTGCTCGATGATCGGCCCTTCATCGAGCGCCGCGGTGACGTAGTGTGCCGTCGCGCCGATGATCTTCACGCCGCGGCGGTGCGCCTGGTGATACGGCTTGGCGCCCTTGAACCCGGGCAGGAAGGAGTGGTGGATGTTGATGCACCGCCCGTCCAGCTTCGCCGCCAGGTCGTCCGACAGCACCTGCATGTAGCGCGCCAGCACCACCACGTCGGTGTTGGTCTGCTGCACCAGGGCCCAGACCGCGGCTTCCTGTTCTGCCTTCGTTTCCTTGGTGACCGGCAGGTAGTGGAACGGGACGTCGCGCAGGTCGATGTGCTGGTAGGTCTCGCGCGGATGGTTGGAGACCACCGCGGCAATCTCCATCGGCAGTTCGCCGATGCGCCAGCGGTACAGGATGTCGGCCAGGCAGTGGTCGAATTTCGAGACCATCAGCATCACCCGCAGCAGCTGCGCCCGGTCGCGCAGCGTCCAGGTCATGCCGAATCGCCCGGCGATGGCGGCGAGGCCGGCGTGCAGCTTCGGCAGGTCGAGCCGGTTCTTCGGGTGGTCAAGGACGATTCGGGCGAAGAAGCGGCCGCTTTCGGTGTCGTCGAACTGCTGCGATTCGCGGACGTTGCCGCCGTGCTCAAAAATGCAGGTGGAAACCGCGGCGACGATGCCGGGACGGTTTTCGCAGGTCAGGGTATAAATGTACTGGATCACGGAACGGCGGGCTCCATCGGAAATTCGGCGCATGCGCCAATCGCCGCAGGCTATGGCATCGATTGCCGATGCGCCAGACGGGACGCACGGTCCGGTGAGGTCCGGGCACCGGCGGCGTCATCCCAGCCGCGCGGGCGCGGGGCATGCCGAATTGCGGCAACGATGCTCTTGCGTTGCGGCGCGGCAGGCTGTAGGAAGCCGGCCTCGTCACCCGAGGGATGGGCGCGTAGCTCAGCGGTAGAGCATCGCCTTCACACGGCGGGGGTCACAGGTTCAATCCCTGTCGCGCCCACCATCCTTCCAATCGATCGGCCTCGCCCTTCCCGTCGCGCTGCGGCGGGCGCCGCCTGTGCGTTGGGGGCCTCTCGCGCCGGTGGATTGCTGGTTCACGGAACGTTCGATGTGCTGGCGGTCCGGGCGGCGGTCCGGGCGGTGGTCCGGGCGGTGGTCCGGGCGGTGGTCCGTGTCCGGCAGGGCCGGTCGGCTTCGCTTGCTTGCCGGCGCGATGCGCGCGGACAAGAAATGAAACCGGAAGCAAAGCGCGTGCTTCCTTCACGCGCCGCCTGCGCCCATCCGCCTTGCAGTTTCGTTCGCCACATTTATCATTTTGGTTGCTTGCGATCCCACCGAGGCACTAGAAAGCGTCGCGATTCTGCAACGTCGATGCGGCAACCAATGCGATCCATACGACAATGGTGGAGTGCTCAGAAGCTCCAGTCCCGCTTCATGGCGATCACGGGCGCCGGTCTCGTGCTGATCGCGGCGGGCGGCGTCGCCGCCGTCGGCGAACTGGAGTCCCGCGGCATCGAACAGCGGCTGGAAACGCTTTCCCGCAACGAAATGGCCTCGATGCACGCCCTGGTCCTTGGCGTCATGGAACGCCGGATCAGCGACCGTGACAACGTCGCCATCGACGTCTTCAACAAGTGGTTTGAGCAAAGGAACAAGGATTATCCGGGCCGGCTGTGGAGCGTCTGGTCGCCGCAGGTGACCGCCTACATGCACCGCACCGCCCCCGGCCGTGCCGCCAAGCGTCCGCGTGACGCCATGGATGAAGCGGCCCTGCGGACCGGCAAGACCGTCGCGGGCTTCGTCGACGGCGCCTATCGCTACAGCTTTCCCATCGTGCTCGGCGTCACCGCCGGCGCCGACCAGACGATCTGCCGCGCCTGCCATGGGGCCGGAATGGGAATCAAGGACGGCCAAACGATCGCAGTGTTTTCCAGCAGTCTTCCGGCCGCGGCCGAATTCGCGCGGCTGCGCGCCAATCTTCTGGCGATCGGCGCAGGCGGATTCGTTGCGGTGGCCGTGCTGATGCTGGCAATCCGCATGGTGTTCGTCAGGGTCATCAGCCGCCGGCTGAACCGGATGAACGGCGCCATGCTGCGTCTTGCCGAGGGCGACCGCACCGTCGTCATACCGCCCCACGAGCACGACGACGAAATCGGCGCCATGGCCAGCGCGCTGGAAGTGTTCAAGGCACATGCCGAGGAGGCCGCCCGGCTGACCGTCGAGAAGGAACGCGCGCAACAACGCCGCGAGCAGCGGCGGGCGGTGATCGAACAGGAAACCGCCGCGTTCGGCGTGTCGGTGTCGCGCATCATGCAGGCTTTGCTGGCCTCGGCCGACATGATGCGCCGGGCGGCCGAGACCATGGACAAGGCGGCGGGCGGCGTGCAGCGGCACGCATCCGAAACCGCAACAAATGCCGCGGCCGTGTTCGGCAACCTCGATGCCGTCTCTGCCTCGGTGACGGCGATAACGGCAAGTTTCGGCGAGATTTCCACTGCGCTTGATACCACGGCGACGATGGCCCACCAGGTATCGAGCCAGGCCGACGCGAACCAGCGCACCATGCAGGACCTGGCGGACGCCGTCACGCAGATTGGCGCTGTCCTGCAGATCATCGGCGACGTTGCCGCGCGCACCAATCTTCTCGCGCTGAATGCAACGATCGAGGCCGCGCGCGCGGGCGAGGCGGGACGCGGTTTCGCCGTGGTCGCCGGCGAGGTCAAGGCGCTGGCCACCCAGACGTCGAGCGCAACGCAGCAGATCGAAACCGAAATCGCCATGGTGCGGCAGGCGGCGTCCGCGGCGGCCGGCGCGATGCATGCGGTCGACGAAAGCATTGGCCGGATCGACGATGCCGCCGGCGAGATCGCCCGCACGCTCAGCCGGCAGGCCGCGGCGACCGAGGGTGTCGCGCACAATGTCCAGGCGGTGACCGCGGCAACCGACAGGACCGCGCATGCCATGGAGGCCGTGGCCGGCGATGCGGCCGAAGCCAACCATGTCAGCCAGGAGGTCCTGCTGGTCGCCGCCGAAGTCCGGCGGCTGGCCGACGAGCTTCAGGGCGAAGTGGCGCGCTTCCTCGCCGCGGTGAGTGACGATGCGCAGCTTACGGCCCCGGGGCAGGCGGCATGAGCACCCACGGATCGAACCCGATGCAAGCCAGGAATGGCGATGATCGTTTTGGAGACATGTCATGCGCCTGAACGAGCCGATCACGGATCGTGAGGTCCTGGTTCCCGAGAACGAAACAATCGTCTCCCGCACCGATACCGGCGGCCGCATCACGTTCGTCAACAAAACGTTCTGCGAGGTAAGCGGCTTCCGCGAAGACGAACTGATCGGCAAGCCGCACAACATCGTCCGCCACCCGCACATGCCCAAGGAAGGCTTCGCCAACCTTTGGGCCACCATCAAGAGCGGGCAGCCCTGGGACGGCCTGGTCAAGAACCGTTGCAAGTCCGGCGACTTCTACTGGGTGCGGGCCAATGTCACGCCCGTCGTCGAGAATGGCGCGATCGTCGGCTATGTCTCGATCCGCGACCGCCCCTCGCGTGAGGAGATCGCGCAGGCCGAGGACGCCTATGCGCGGATCAGGTCGGGCCAAGGGCGCGGCCTTTCCCTGCGCAGTGGCGCGCTGATCACCGTATCGTTCCGGTCCCGGATGTCCGAGGCCTGGCAGGCGATCGGCACGCGGCTTGCGCTTCTGCTGCTTGCCGTGCTGCTGGGGCTGTGCACCACGGCGGCCGCCGGGCTTGTGGGCATGGCGGCGTCCGATGGGGTGTTGCGCCAGGCCTGCCGGTGGATCATCGTTTCGGGGGCGCCGCTATGCGCGGTTCTGGCTGTTGCGGCGGGCTGGGGGGTGCAAAGCGCGCTGAAACAGTCGTTGCGGCAGATGACGCGCGACCTGACGGCGATCGCCGCCGATGACGGCACGCACCAGATCGTTGCGCCCAAGGCACGGGAATTCTGGGCGGTGTCCCGCGTGGCCCGGGCCGTCCAGGCCAGGACCGCGTTCGCACGCCACGCCCAGGCCGAGACGCAGCGGGCGATCGAGGAGGCGCGGGCCGTCGCCACCCGCAGCATGGCCGAAACGGTCGAGCGCGAAAGCCTCGCCGCCGTGCAGCGTGTCGCGGTGCAGACCATCGAGGCATTGCAGAACGCCGACGCGGCCGTCGGCGCCGCCACGCGGGTCACCACGAACGCCGATCAGGTCAACGCCGCTGCCCGGTCGTCGCTGATGAACGCGCAGACGGTCGGCGCGGCGGCGGAACAACTCGCCGCGTCGGTGCATGAGATCTCGGCGCAGATGATACGGGTCAGTGCCAACGCGCGCACCGCGGTGGAACAGAGCGCCAATGTGCGCGAAAGGATCCGGTCCCTTTCGGGTCTTTCCGAGAACATCGGCACCGTGGTCTCGCTGATCCGGGAAATCGCCGGAAAGACCAACCTGCTGGCGCTGAACGCGACCATCGAGGCGGCGCGGGCCGGCGACGCCGGGCGGGGCTTTGCCGTGGTCGCCGCGGAGGTGAAGAGCCTGGCGACCCAGACCGCCCGTTCGACCAACGAAATCAACAGCCAGATCACCGCCATTCAGGCGGCCAGCAAGGCGGCGGTCGATGCGGTCGAGGAGATCGCCGGAAGCGTCGACAGCACGGCGCAGGTTGCCGAGGCGGTGGCGGCCGCTGTCGAGCAACAGGCGATGGCGACAGCGGAAATTGCCCACAGCGCCAGCGAAACGGCCGAAGCCGCCCAGCATGTTTCAGACAGCATCCAGGACGTTTCCCGCGACTCCACGGATGCCGCGCGGCTCGTCGAGGCGATGCGCAGCGGCGCCGTTGCAACGTCGCGGCATATCGAGGCGCTTGAAACCGCGGTTGTCCGCGTGGTCAGGACGGCGACAACCTACGCCGATCGGCGCGGCGAGGAACGTATTGAAACCAATGAGGCGTGCGTCCTGGAAACCTCCAGCGGCAGGCGGCATGAATGCCGTTTGGCCGATATTTCCAGATCGGGCGCCAAAGTCCTGGACGCCGGCGTGCTGGGTGCCCAGGGACTTTCCCCCGCTGACCGGGGCGTGCTTTTCCTGCCGGGCGGAGGCCGCGAGGCCCGGGCCGGATTCGAGGTCCGGGGCGTTGGCGACAACGGGACGCTGCGCCTGCAGTTCATTTCGGGCCAGGTCTCGCAGTCCATCCAGGACCACGTCGCGCGGCTGGCCGGTCAGGATGGGAAGTCGCCGCGGGACGAACAAGCGGCCTGATGACGACATAGGCGAGGGGCGGGACTGCCGGCAGCAAGGGAATGTGCAGTTCCGGTCCCAAGGAATGGCGGGGCCGGGGGTGGTCCGGATGACCGCGCTCCGCCCTTGCTGCGGCGCCATCTCGCGCCGGATCTCACAACCGCGGCGGTTATGCTGATCGCCGAAGGCGTTCGACGCGGAACATCGAGCGACTGACAGCGGCCAGCCGGGTTGGCGATGGCGCTGAGCGACGGTGAATTCGTAATTCCAGGCACCATCTGATCGGAAGTGTCCGCGCCGCGCGCGGATGGAACCGCCTGAAACTTCTCGGTTGTCTCGTCTCGTTATCCGTGTAACTTCCCGTATTTCGCGACGAGGTTGGCGGATTCCCAAGAGTTTGATACGAGTCTACCAAATTGATCGTTGCCGGACGACAAAATTCCACATAGGATGCAGAAACCTTATGGCCAGGATCAATGGCTCCTGCGAGATGGCTACCAGGCGGTTCGTCAAGGAGTGGTCAGGCCAACGAGGTGTTGAGCACGGACGATTGCGACGATGGCCCCGTTTATATCGAGCAAAGACTTCGCACCTGGTATCGGCAATGCCGTATCCGCCCGCGGCCAGATACACGCCGAAGGGGACGGGCTTGATCTGGCGCCGTTCGCGGGCGCGAACCTGGACGCGCCGGCAAGTCCCGATGTCGTTGTCAATCCGGCCGCGCTTCTGGCCGCGTATGGAACGCAGGGCAAAGAGCAAACGGGTTTGCGGGAAGGTTGGCCCGCCATGGCGGCTTCGAGCCCCGCTTCGGCGCTGACCGCCCTGTCGTCGCTCGCCCGGCAGGTGACCGACTGTCAGGACCAGATCGAGCGCCTGAAGGCTTCAAGCCGATCGATCATCGAGCAACGTGATCAGTGGCGGCTGAGAGCCCAGCAGGCCGAGGCGCGGATGGCCGGCGCCGCACGGCCTGACACGGCTTCCGAGGAAGAAAGCCACTACATCGCCCTGAAACATCGCCTAGCGAAAATGCTCCATCCGGACAGCCCCTCCCGCTCGCTGGCGGACAAATCCGAATGTGAGGCGTTGTTCATCCGGATCTGGGAAGCGATCGACCAGATTGAGCAAGGCGGCACAGAACGGAAATAGAACGTCTGGTCATCATGTCGCCTTGACGTCACGCTGTCGTACATCCGGAACGGTGGTGCTCCATCAAGACGTTTCCCGCCGGCAAAGTTCCAGGCGGGTCAAGCCGTTTTCCGATAGACGCCAGCCCAGCCGGGCAGGGGGGTGAAAGCGGCCGTCAAACCCAGGGTGGTCTCGGCCCCGCCAAGCGCAAGGTAGCCGCCCGGCCTGGTACGAGCCGCCAGCGACGCCAGCACGGCTTTTTTTATCGGCGGCTCGAAGTAGATCAACACGTTGCGGCAGAAAATGATATCAAACGGACCCATGTTCTGCGGCAGGTCGAGCAGGTTCAGCGCCCGGAATTCGATATTTGCCCGCAGTTCGGTACGGACCCGCCATTCGCCGCCAAGGTCCTCGAAATATTTCACCAGACGCTGCACCGGCAATCCGCGCTGAACCTCGAACTGCGAGTAGATCCCGCTTCGCGCGCGTGCCAGAACCGGTTCGCAGATGTCGGAGCCGAGGATGCCGAACCGCCTGCCGCGCAGTTGCTGCTCCTCCTCGCGCATCGTCATAGCGATCGAATAGACTTCCTGGCCGCTCGAGCACGCAGCGGACCAGATCGCGATCGGCCGATCGGCGGGCACGCGGGAAACGAGATCCGGGATTATGACGCTCTTCAGCGCCTCGAACGGCTTTTGATCACGAAACCACAACGTCTCGTTGATCGTAAGAGCCGCGATCACCTGGCTCGCAAGGCTGCCCTTCGGCTGCGCGCGCAGGCGGTCGACCAAGCCGTCCAGGGTAGCAACGTTCCAGGATGTTAACTGCGGCTTCAAACGCGAGACAACGAGGTAATCCTTATCGGCGCCGAGATTGATGCCCGCGTTGTCACGCACGAAGCCGCGCAGGGCTTCCATCGCACCGCTCATGAGGATGCTCCTGCCAACGCGACGATTCTTTCTGCGAGAGAATTCAGTGGAAGTACCGACTCGCACAGCCCGGCCTGCGCGACCGCCCCGGGCATGCCCCAGACAACCGAGGTGGCTTCGTCCTGCGCCAGAACCGTACCCCCGGCTGCAACCAACGACCGGCATCCGGCAAGCCCGTCGTGTCCCATGCCGGTCAGGATCACGGCAATGGCCCGGCTGCCGAACAGTGCGGTTACGGAACGCAGCATGGGATCGACCGCGGGTTTGCAGAAATTCTCGGGCGGCCCGTCGTCGAGGACGCAGACCACGTCGTTGTCCATGCGCGAAAAAAGAAGATGGCGGCCTCCCGGAGCGATATGGATGCGGCCGGGCACCAGAGGCATCCCGTCGGCTGCCTGGACGGTGGGGAACGACGTGCTGCGTTCCAGATGTTCCGCGAGCAACTTGGTGAAGGCCGCCGGCATGTGCTGTGTGATGACGATCGGCTGGCGAATCCGTTTCCGAAGCGGGCCAAGCACGAGCGGCAATGCCTGCGGGCCTCCGGTCGAACTGCCGATCGCAATCAGTTCCGGAAGGCCGGTCCGCAATGTACGTGGCCGCATTGCGGCACCCGCCGGCGGACGCCGCGCGACCCTGGCCTTGCTCAGGACGGCTGCAAGCAAGGACTGGCAGAACGGCGATTGCGGCAGAACGGTCGTGATGTCGGGCGGCGGACGCAGGACATGAACCCGAGGCGTCAGGCTCTGGGAAGAAAGCCGGCTGTCATCGGTCAGAACAGCCACCTCGACCCCTGCATTGCGGGCCGAGTCCAGCACGTCCCTTACGAATCCGGTATCTTCGGCCGCTTCAACGATGATGAAATCGACATCCCCGCGCTGCAGCAGGCCGTTCGCCTGTGATGCCGAGGCGGCGTGGCCGATCACGTCGATACCCGAAGCGCTTGCCAGCAGGCGGCGTATGTGCATGCGGGTCCGAGGAGCCGTAATGGCGAGAAGCACGCGCACGACCCCGCTCGTCGTCGGCGCCCCTGCGGCGATTGTGTCGGACATCGTTCAGTTTACAAGTCCGATGGAGCGGAGCTTGTCTTCCAGAATAGCGCTGTCAAATGGTTTCATAACGTACTCGTCTGACCCGGCTTCCAAAGCCTGCTGAATATGGAGCAGGTCATTGTGAGTGCTGCAGAACAAAATCTTCGGCCCAGGCTCCGGATCGGCCCGCAAGGCCATTGCAACGCCGATCCCGTCCATTTCAGGCATTTCCCAGTCCAGCAGCAGAAGCGTGGGCATGCTCTGCCGGCAGATATCCAGCGCTTCCTGCCCGTCGCGCGCCTCGCGGCAGGCAAAGCCGAATGTCTCCAGTATGGAGCGGGCGATGCGGCGTATGATCGCACTGTCGTCGGCAATGACCGCGGTTTTCATGCTTGCTTGCCCGACTGAGCCTTGATGACGGCCAGGATGCGGTCAGGCTCCAGGGTCAGGAGCAGATGGTCCGGCAGCTTGAAGATTCCGTTGCTGATCGCCCTCCATCCGGCAGGGAAGGTAGGCGGCAACGGTTCCAGCGTGCTGCAAGGAAGAGTCATGACTTCACCGACATTGTCGACCATCAGGGCATAAAGCTCCTTGTCGTCGGCGATGACGACATTCAGCGCCCGGTCGGCCTCGGTGACCCGCTTCAGCCCGAGCACGACGGCAAGATCAAGAACCGTAACGATACGACCTCGCAGGTTGATCGAGCCCAGCACCGCTTCAGAGGTCAGCGGCACGGCCGCAACCTGTTGCGGTCCAAGAATATCATGGACATGCTTGACAGCCACGCCGAAGGCATGTTCGCCAAGCGACATGGTCACGAGCTCCAGCGTCGGCTCGACCGCCGCCAGGTCATGGGTCTGATTCATGATGCGATGGACTCAACCAGATTGAAATCATTGCCCGATGCAGCCGTGTGCTGCGCACCGCCGGCGAACAGGCTTGCGCCATACATGCCCTGATCCAGTCCCCCTTCATCGTTCTGCCCGAGGTAATAGGATACGTTGATGATGTCGGTCGGCTGTCCGTCCACGATGGCGGAGCCCAGGATGTCCGGGCGCCCGTAGTCGATCTCGATAGTTACGTTGCTCTCGGTGATATCCAGGATCTGATCGACGACCAGGCCGATGCGCCGCTGGCGGCGATCCAGGTGCGCGCCACGACGGCTGTCTGTCGGCTGCTCGTTGAACACCAGTACTGGTTGCGAGCCGTTGCTGCGCAGCATCAGGTCCGGGCTGGCAAGCACCAGCGACATCAGCCTGTCGCGGTAGTGCACCAGCATCTGTCCGCCACTGTGGCAGATCTGCTGGACCTCGACCTCCTCCAGCCTGGCGATCTCATCAAGCGGGATCGCCTTGCGGATACCCTCGCCCGCGCGAACAAGCAGAAGCTGCCGCCGATCGGAACCGCTGTCCCGCAACTCGTTGTTCCGTTTCAAAGGATCCGCTGTGTTCACCGCGAGATCGGCCTGGCCGAGATGATGCGCGACGCCGTTGGGATCGATGATCATGCAGACCGAGCCGTCGCCAAGGATCGTGTTGCCCGAGTAGACATTTATGCCTTTCAGCACGGGGGCGACCGGCTTGACGACGATTTCCTCGGTATCATAGACATGATCGACAATCAGGCCGAACCGCAGCGCGCCCGCCTGTATCACGATCACCACTTGGCCGGATGTATCGCCGGCGGTTTGGTCGAACCGCAGCAGGTGGCGCAGGTTGATCAACGGTAGCAGCCGATCGCGCAAGCGCAGCACCGCCGTTTCGCCGATGCGCTGTATCCGCGACACGCCGGAATCCGAGGTATTCACCAGTTCGACCACGGAAATCTGCGGCAGCGCGAATCGCGTGCCACTGCAGCCGACGATCAGCGCCGAAACGATCGCCAGCGTTAGCGGGATCTTCAGCATGAAGCGCGCGCCGCGGCCCGGTGTCGAACTTACGTCGATGGTGCCGCCGATCTTTTCGACATTGACGCGCACGACGTCCATGCCCACGCCCCGGCCCGATACGGCGGTCACGGTCGCCGCGGTGGAGAATCCCGGGCGCAGAATGAAATGGAAGACCTGCGCGTCCGACATCATTGCCAGCTCGGCTTCCGACGTCAGTCCTTCCTGGATCGCCTTGCGGCGTATCCGGTCGGCATCCAGCCCGCGCCCGTCATCGGTGATCTCGATGATGATGTGGCCGCCTTCGTGGAAGGCGTTCAGCCGGATTGTCCCCATCTCCGGCTTGCCGGCGGCGATGCGGTCGGCGGGCGATTCGATGCCGTGGTCCGCGCCATTGCGGATGATGTGGGTCAGGGGGTCCTTGATCAGCTCCAGCACCTGGCGATCCAGCTCGGTGTCCGAACCTTCCATTTCCAACTGGATCTTCTTCCCGAGTTCCCGGGACAGGTCGCGTATCATGCGCGGCAGCGTCGACCACACATTGCCGATCGGCTGCATCCGCGTCTTCATGACGCTCTCCTGCAGCTCGGAGGTGATCAGCGACAGGTGCTGCAGCGGCGTGGCAAACGCGCTGTCCTTTTCGCTGCGCAGGATCTGCAGCAGCTGGTTCCGCGTCAGGACAAGTTCCGATACGGACGTTATCAACGTCTCCAGCAGATTGACGCCGACACGGATTGTCTGGATGCCGGCGACAGGCTCGCGCGCCGGTCGTTCCGGTTCGGCGGTTGCCTGGACCGCCGCGGGCTCCTCCGGCGCGGCCGGGCCAGCCGATACGGGCTGGGGCGGCGGCGGACTGGTGCCGGAAACCTTCGGCGCCGGTGGGTCGTTGGCCGGCGCCGCCGTATCCGGGGTTTGCGGCGGCATGCGGTGCCGGGCATCCAACTCTTCCAGAAGCGCCGCATAGTCCTCCGGGCCTTCGCCCCCGCCGGTTTCGATAGCAACGATGATGCTCTTGATGGCGTCGACGCACCGCAGGATCGTGCTGATCACCTCCGGGGTTGCCGTCATCGTGCCATCGCGCAGCCTGCCCAGGACGTTTTCCCCGGCATGGGCAACGCGCCCCAGTTTGGTCAGGCCGAGAAAGCCTGATGTCCCCTTGATCGTGTGAAGGGTACGAAAAATACTGCTGATGAGGCCCTTATCGTTGGGAGCCGCTTCCAGCCGGACGAGATCGTTGTCCAGGGCAGCCAGCGCCTCGGCGGTTTCCACCAGGAAGTCCTTCAAGAGTTCGTCCATGTCTTCGATCCGCCGCTGTCCCGCTTTGCGAAAATCTGTGTTGGAGGCCGAATTAGCACACCAGCCAAACGCAAGGGAACGAGAACCCGAACGTTTGCGAAAATATTTTGCTGTCCCAAGCGAAACCATTTGTGCTAGACACCGCCCAACAAAGCCCATTCCAGCGGAGAATATCGTGAAAGTCCTTGTTGTTGATGATTATCCTACCATGCGGCGCATTTTGCGAAATCTGTTGGTCCAGATCGGGATCACGGACGTCGAGGAAGCCGGCTCCGGCGCTGAGGCTCTTGCGAAACTACAGATTGCCAACGTCGATCTGGTGATCTCCGACTGGAACATGGAGCCGATCACCGGGCTCGAGCTGCTGAAGAAGGTCCGCGGCAACGCGGCAACGCTCGGCCTGCCGTTCATTATGGTTACCGCTGAAAGCAAGACGGAAAACGTGATCGAAGCGAAGAAGGCCGGCGTCAGCAACTACATTGTCAAGCCCTTCACGGCGGACACGCTGAAGTCGAAGATCGCGGCTGTGATGGGATAACGGACTATGCAGACGGTTGAAGATGCCCGTCCCGGGCAAGGCAGGTCGGCAGCCGATCTGGCAGGTCGGTTGGAGAAGATCACCGACCAGCTGCAGAGAGAGATCGGCCGCCTTTCCGCCATGGAACCGATCAGCACCGCTGAAAAGCAGCTTTCGGTGCTGCACGAGGAACTGGATGGCATCGCACACCTGATCGCCGAAACGCGCACCGAGATTGCCGGTCTGCAGCCGTCAGGCATCGCCTACTCCCATCTCACTGGCGCATCGGACGAGCTCGACGCGGTGGTCGGCGCGACGGAACGGGCCGCTGTCGAAATCATGGTTTCGGCCGAGCGCGCACAGGAGGCGGCGCAACGATTGCGCAACCTCGCCGATCTGCCAACGCAGGCGTTGCGCGATCTCGACGAGATCGAGTCTGCGTCGGTGGATATCTTCATGGCTTGTTCGTTCCAGGATCTTACCGGCCAGCGCATCCGCAAGGTCGTCAACGCTCTTGCTTATATCGAGAAGCGCGTCACGACATTGACGCTGCTGTGGCAGGCTGTCCCGGGCCAGGACGTCGGCGCGCCTCGGTTGGACCATCGCGAGGACGCCCATCTGCTGAATGGCCCGAACGACTCGGGTCTGCAACAGGATGACATCGACATGCTGCTGAACGGTGCCGCGGCCTCCACGACGGCCGGCCAGGACGACATCGATGCACTTTTCGCGGATGTTGCAAAACCGGCGCATTAGCCTGGAGGAAGGCATTGCCGTTTCTGAAATATTACAAGGCGGCGTCCGGACGTTCGGGCCGGCGGCCCTAACGTGCGGGCAGGCGCGCATCGGCATGGCAACCCCAGCTATCATTTCTCCTGCTGTCGTCACGCAGAACGCTCGTCTGCCTTCTGCAGGTGGCGGGCGGAACAAGACGGCCGTCCGCTTCGATGCGATGATTCCTGGGGGCCGGTCCGGCGACGCCGCGCAGGACGGCGGCCCGGCCGGTTCCCGGGCTTCGTCGCGGCAGGCACAGTCGCAGGCCGAAGGCCTTCATCCGGACGGGAATGCTGACGGGGCGCCGGCTGAACGAGGCGCCGCCGGCCGGTTGACCGAACAGCGTCCTCCGGCCCGAACCGGACATAAGCCGTCGCCGGACAAGAATGCGTCCGCCTCCGGCCACGACCAGTCCGCCGCAAGCGGTGGCGCGGGCACGGCCGCGCCGGTCGCCGGGTCCGGTGGCTCCATGCCGCCCCTGAGCCAAATCCCAATGGCAGGGCTGGGCGTTCCGCGGGCTGACGTTGCGATTCAAGGTCAGCAGCCGCCATCGGATCAGACATCTGTTCCGGCCGCAACGAATCGTTTGTCGCCTGCGGGGCCTGTCGGCAAGGCCGCGCCGGCGCAGTCCGCGGCTGTGCCGGGGCAGGTGGTTTCCGCGTCAACCGGCCCTGCGAACCCGCAGGCCGGTGCGCAAGGCGCCTCGGCACCGCCGGCGCAGTCCGCGGCTGTGTCGGGGCAAGTGGTTTCCGCGTCAACCAGCCCTGCGAACCCGCAAGCCAGTGCGCAAGGCGCCTCGGCACCATCGGCGCGGTCCGCGGGTGTGCCGGAGCAAGTGGTTTCCTCATCAACCAGCCCTGCGCACCCGCGGGCCGGTAAACAAGGCGCCTCGGCACTGTCCGCGGCTGCCTCCGGGCAAGTGGTTTCCTCATCAACCAGCCCTGCGCACCCGCAGGCCGGTGCGCAAAGCGCCTCGGCACCGCCGGCGCAGTCCGCGGCTGTGCCGGGGCAAGTGGTTCCTGCGGCAACCAGTCCTGCGTCCCCGCAGGCCGGTGCGCAAAGCGCCTCGGCACCGCCGGCGCAGTCCGCGCCCATGCCAGGGCAAGTGGTTCCTGCGGCAACCAGTCCTGCGTCCCCGCAGGCCGGTGCGCAAAGCGCCTCGGCACCGCCGGCGCAGTCCGCGCCCATGCCAGGGCAAGTGGTTCCTGCGGCAACCAGTCCTGCGTCCCCGCAGGCCGGTGCGCAAAGCGCCTCGGCACCGCCGGCGCAGTCCGCGCCCATGCCAGGGCAAGTGGTTCCTGCGGCAACCAGTCCTGCGTCCCCGCAGGCCGGTGCGCAAAGCGCCTCGGCACCGCCGGCGCAGTCCGCGCCCATGCCAGGGCAAGTGGTTCCTGCGGCAACCAGTCCTGCGTCCCCGCAGGCCGGTGCGCAAGGCCCCTCGGCACCGTCGGCGCAGTCCGCGCCCATGCCGGGGCAAATGGTTCCTGCGGCAACCAGTCCTGCGTCCCCGCAAGCCGGTGCGCAAGGCCCCTCGGCACCGTCGGCAGCGTCATCGTTTCATGCGGCCGCTGGCCAAGTGTCCCCGGCGACCGGCAGCGCCGCCGTGGCCACGACAGTTGCGTCGGCGGCTAATGCGATTCCGACACAGGTCGGCCCGTCCAGGCCAGCGCCTGCCGTTAAGGCCGGCACGCATGGGGTTGCGCAGCAGTCCCAGGGCAGCGATGCCACGGGATCCGATGCCAACGGTTCCGCCGGCAGCACCGCATCGCCGGCAAGTTTCAATCCGCAACAGATTTCCCAGCCAACCGACCCATCGGCTGCTGCCGTTGCGCCGTCTGGCCAGGCAACGACCGGGCCCGTGCAAGCTGACGGAACCGGCCGCGCACCGACCTCCCGCGCCGGCGATGCGGCCGATCCGGGCGCGCAGGGCCTGGTGTCGATTTCCGCAAGTGTCCCGGGCCCTCAGGCCAACGCTCCAATGTCCGCGCCGGCGACGCCGAATGTGCCCGGACCCATACCGGGCGGGTCCGTGACTCCGGAACAAACCCAGGCACTGCTCGCGGCCCGGCTGGTTCGCGCCGTGCACGACGGGCAAAACGCGCTGAGCGTGGAGTTGCATCCCGCGGAACTCGGACGAATCGAGGTGAATCTGCAGTTCCATGCCGACGGCGTCGGCGTGCAGATGACGGTCGATCGGCGGGAAACGTTCGACTCCTTCACCCGAGACCGTTCCGGCCTGGAGCAGCAGTTGAGCCAGGCGGGCATCAACCTGGGAAGTGGTGGGCTCAATCTGCGCTTCGGCTCGCCATCCGGCCGGCCGATGCCGGGTGAACGCACCGCATCCGTCCGGTCCGGTTATGTGGCGGCGGCGCAACCAGTTTCTTCATCCCGGCCGGCGTCGCCGATCAGACGCGACGGCCGTGTCGATATCCTTGCCTGAAGCAAAGGAGGAGATTCATTATGTCAACGACGACTTCGGCAACCTCGGCTTCCTCGTTAAACGCGCTGACCGGAACCGCGGCGACAACCCAGGTGGGGACGAACGCCAACGATTCGCAAATGAACGAATTCCTCACGCTTCTGACGGCGCAGCTGAAAAACCAGGATCCGACCAATCCGACCGATCCGACGCAATTCGTCGCGCAGCTCGCGCAGTTCTCCACCGTGCAGCAATTGACGCAGAGCAACACGACGCTCAACGCGATGTCCCAGTCCCTGTCCGGCATGGCGCTTGGGCAATATGCGGGAATGATCGGTCAAACGGTGACATCGAACGCAACGACGGTAAGCGTGCCGGCGTCGGGCAGTCCTTCGGCATCGATCAACTTCACCGCCTCGTCCGGATCGCTGTCGAACGTGCAGATTCAGGTCACCAACTCGTCCGGCACCGTCGTCAATACGATTCCGGTCAGTGGCGCATCCGGCTCGTTCACGTTCAATTCCGTGGACAGCCAGGGCAACGCGCTCCCCGCCGGGGACTACACCCTGTCGTTGGTCGGCACCGGCGCGACCGGCAAGTCCCAGTCGGCCGGATCGCTGTCGATGAGCAGCCAGGTTACCGGCGCGGTGCAGGAAACCGGCGGGACATGGGGCCTGCAACTGCGGAATGGCCTGACCGTTGCCGCAACGACGCTGACCTCGATGCAATAGGGGAAAAGGCCGCCGCGCCGTTCGTTGCAATCGCGGCGGGACTGCTTCTCGTTCTGCTGGCAACGATCTCGCGCGGCGGGCGGGGAACGCTCAGACGGCGAGAAGGGGCGGGGCCTGATAGTGACCGCCTGCCGAAGGGCCAGGCACGTCGTCACGCAGCCACGACAGGCCGGCAAATCCGTGCTCCGTGCCCGAGGGCACGCGAAGCGCAAAGCCCAGTCCGCGAACCGTCACCACCAGCTTGTCGGCTGCGAACGGCACCAGTTTCCGGCGCAGGCCGCCGACGATGCGGGTGACCGTCTTCCGGCTGGGATCGCTGATGACCTCGTGCAGCCGCTGCTGGATCGTTTCGATGCGGACCGGCGCGCCGTTGCGGACGGCAAGCAGCTCAAGCACGGAGAATTCCGCGTCCGTTACCTGGATGCAGGCATCTCCCGCGCGAACCCGGCGGTTCGCCGGATCGAGTGTCAGCGGGCCGATGCGCAATGCGGCAGGCGCGGTCCTCGGGCCGCTCTGCATGACGGCCTCCAGGCTGGCAACGATCTCCGCCTGATCGAGCGGAAGCGCAACCATCCCATCGGCGCCAAGCGCCAGCGTCCGCTGACGGGCATCCGGTGTCGTGCGGGCCGCTATCGCCAGAATCGGCTGGTCCACCCCGGACGCGCGCAAGGCACAGGTTGCCTCCTGTCCCAGCAGGTCGGGCCGCAGGTCCACGACGATGGCATCGACAACGTGGGCATGCAGCACCGCCAGAGCCGCGGCGACGCTGCCGGCGCGGACGACCAGGTGGCCCGCCCTGCCCAGCGCGTGGGCGACCCGGGCCTGGCCTGCCAGTTCGTTGTTCAGCAGCAGAACGGTGCGCGATCCGTCCCGTCCCTGCGCCAGCCGCGAACACCCGTCCGTCAGGGAAGCCATGGTTGCACCGGTAACGACAAGCCTGGCGGGATCGGGAATGAACATCGGTCTTGGCTACCTATGACAACGGTTCTGCCGGCCCTGGCCCAGGCCGGCGCTCGCGCCGGGAACGGAGACGCCGGCAATATCGTGTGTCTGCGTCTCTATGTTGTGGAGATGTGTTCGGTTTTGTGGGGCACCGGCGGTGGCAGGATCGTGGGCTCGGGCGATGGTGCCGGCGCGAAGCCGGTGAACAGATAGCCTTGTTGCCGCGCCGACTTGATGACGATGGGTTGCTCGGGGTCCGGTTCCAGGCGCCGGCGCAGCCGCACGATCAGGCTGTCGATCGCGCGGTCGCCCGGGCGGTACGGCCGATCGAACACGGCCTCGGTCAGGATGTCGCGGCTGAGCGGCTCGCCGCGGGCTTCGACCAGGGCGCGCAGCAGGGTGAACTCGGCGAAGGTCAGGCGGCACGGCGAGCCGTCGGGCCGATAAAGCTCGTGCTCCGCCACCCGCAGATCCCAGGCGGCCTGTTCGCGGGCGGCGGGCGCGGCGGCTGTGGCGAACGTGCGCGTCCGCCGCAGGACGGCCCTGATCCGCGCGAGGATTTCCCGGGGCATGGCAGTCTTGTGGATATAGTCGTCCGCTCCAAGTTCGAGCCCCAGGATTCGATCGACCGGGTCGTTTATGCCGGTCAGGATCACGCACGGAACGTCCGAGACGCCGCGGACGGCCCGCAGCACGTCGGTTCCGCTTATCGCCCCCAGGCGCTGGTCGATCAGCAGCAGGATTGGCTGCAGTTCGGCCATCATGGCCAGGACCTTGTCGGGCCTGACAACGCATTCGCAGGTGAAGCCGTGGTCCTCGAGGAAAGCCGCCAGTTCTTCGCCGAAGGCCGGATCGTCGTCAATCAGCAGGATGGTATCGGCCATGTTCATTCCGTTCATCAGGCGCGCCCTCGGCGAGTGTTCGGGGTGCAACGATACTGTCTCCGGCAGCTGCGTTCGAAGCGCGCCGGAAGGTCAGGCGCAGAATGGCTCCACCGCCGTCCGCATTCAACGCTGCAATTGTACCGCCAAACGAACGCATGATGCCATGACAAATTGACAGGCCGAGACCGGTTCCTTTGCCGACATCTTTTGTCGTAAAGAACGGATCGAACATGCGCCCCAACACCGTTTCCGGAATTCCCAGGCCGGCATCCCGGACATCCAGCACAACGGTTCCCGCGGCCGGGTTCCCGGCGGCGGTGATGGTGATCCGGCACGGCACTTCGGACGGATTGGTGGCCATCGCGTCGCGCGCGTTCAGCATCAGGTTGAGCAGCACCTGCTCGGCCAGCACCTTGCGCGCCAGGACCTGCGGCAGGTCGTCCGGCAGATCGATGCGGACCGTGACGCCGGCGTTATGCAGCGCGTTGGCAACCAAAGTCATCGCGCCATCCACGACCGCTGCGACATCCACCAGGCCGAGCTGGTCTTCGTCCTTGCGGCCGAAGATGCGAAGGTGATCGACGATCGTGCGCGCCCGGCTGGCCTGTTCCGCGATGCGCTTCATGCGCTGGACGGCAAACGCGATTCCGCCCGCGCCTTTGGTTCCCAGCGCGCGTGAGGCGTTCTCGGCGGCCAGCGACATGATGGCAATCGGCTGGTTCAGTTCGTGCCCCAGTCCTGCGGCCATCTCGCCCAGCGTGGCCAGCTTGGCGGTGGCGATGGTCTGGGCGCGCAGGCTGCGCTCTTCGGTAATGTCTGAAATATAACCAACTATCTCCATGTCGGACATGCACCTGCCGTCCAGCACCCGGGCCTGGTCGCGCAGCCACATGGTCGTGCCATCGGGCCGGCGGAAGCCGTATTCGATCGTTGCTTCTCCGGAATTCAGCACCGCCTGGTAATGCGCTTTCCAGGCTTCGGCGTCAACGTCCTCCACCCGTTCCGTCCAATCCGATCGGTTGACAAGACGGGAGTTCGGCCAACCGGTCAGCCGCTCGACATTTTCGGAAATACTGAAGCGCACGATGCGTCCGTTCCAGGCCACGCAGGCGGAATACACCGCGGCCGGCAGGCCGGCGAGAAGCCGCGTGATCTGGGCGCGGGCGATTTCCGCGGCCTCGCCCCGGCTGCGGCTGATCCGCAGTTCCGCGCGCGACCGCCGCCGCACCGCTCGCAGCACCATCACCGCCCACAAGGCGACGGTCAACAACGGGGCGCTCAGCATCGCGACGTGAACCGACCGGGCCAGCGACGCGACGTCGGCCAGTTCGCTTCTGGCGTCGAGTGCAACGACGACCAGCAGCGGCGTCGCGCCGACGATCCGATACGCCGCCAGCATCGGCCGCCCGGTGACCGTGCTGACCATGCGCAGCGTGCCGATCGGCCTGGTCCGCGCGGCCACGATCACCGGATGGTCGGGCTGGCCCGGGCGCGCCAGTTGCCGCTCGGCGTCGAAGCTGCGCGCGACAAGGCGGCCATCCGGGAAGCGCAATACCACGGAAACGCTGTTCTCGCCGAAGCGCAGGTTTGCCAGCGTATTGGACAGCTTGATCGGATCGAACGAAACGACCGAGACGCCGTCGAACCCACCGTGGTCGTTCAGCAAGGGACGGGTCAGTTGCACGCTCCAGCGCCCGGATGCCCGGCCGATCGACGGCGTGCTGATGAAGAGTCCGGTTTCGCCGTTGCGGTGAACCAGGAAATGCTCGCGGTCGCCCAGGTACATCGGGTCCTTGCCGGACGGCGTGGTCCAGGACAGCCAGCCTGCCGCGTTGATGGTGGATACCTGCAGCACCCCGAACTGCTCGGCATGGACCAGCCCGCGCAGATGCTCGGCGATCGCCGCGGCGCCCGCTTCGTCGCCGCTGCGCAGCAGGTTTTCCCGGGTCTGCGTCAGCGCCTGGATTCCCTCGACCGCCTCGATCGAGCGAAGCAGGGTCTGCTCCAGGGCCTCGGCGGCCACGGCGGCGCGGGTCAGCGCGGCATTTTCGCGTTGGGCGCGGAACTGATCGATATACGACTCGCCCAGGCGCCAGCTTGCCGTCGCGACCACGGCCAGCGCCATCGCGCCGAACGCAAGGTGCGCCAGCCATGATCTCAGGGCGCCGCGGATGGCGGGCACGATCTGGAGGGAGGGAAAAAGTAACATGCCGCCCGAAACTACTTGCTTCCGCTCGCAGCAGAATGCTTACCTCACAGCCAAAAATTCATACCGAAGTCAACCGAAAGTTGCTGTGGCCATGGGGCTCCGGGTTCTTATTGTCGACGATGAGACATTTCTGGCCGAGGAGATCGCCGCCGCGCTGGATTTCATGTGCCTTCCGACGATAACCGCCGGATCCGCGCGGGAAGCGATCTCGATCCTGCAGGCGCACGCCGATATCGGCGTCGTGGTCAGCGACGTCCGGATGCCGCAGGCAAACGGCACCGACCTGGCCCGTCATGTGCTGGCAGGCCGGGATGATTCCAGGGCCGTGGACGTCATCCTGATGACCGGATGTTCCACCGACGTCGACGTCACCGGGATCGCCGGCTGCATCGGCAAGCCGTTCCTGGTGGAGGACCTGGCGGCCATGGTCGGCAAGTCGATCGAGTCTGTCAGCCTGCGCCGCAACGGCCGGACATGATCCGTTAGTTTACGATACAGTACGATACTCCTTGCTGAATCGTTCCATAACGCCTTATTGTAGTTCGTTCCATGCTGGGGGCAGCACCGGCCGCCGGAACCGGCAACACAACGCAATATCCACGCGGCGGCGACCAGGCGCCCGTGGCCAGACGGCTGAAATCTGAAATATCATCGAGAAAACGCATTATGAGACACACGCCGTCGATACTGGGCAAGCTGAGATCCGCGGGCGCGGATCGCAGGATCGCCACCAAGATCGGCCTTGGTTTCACCTGCACCATGGTCATCTCGGGTCTTGCGTTCGGGATGGTCTGGTTCACGTTCCGCAGCACCGAGAACGGCTTCAAACACTACACAAACCAGGTCGTGGCCGCCGACACGGTACGAGACCTCAGCCGGACCTTCGCCGAGCTGCGGCGGGCGGTCAGGGAGTATGCCCTCACCGGGGTCGAAGACAACGTCAAGAAAGCCGGAACCATTCGCCCGGCGCTCGACCAACTCGTGCACCGGGCGGCCGATCATGTCACGGGCAGCGCGGCGCAACGCCGTGTCGAGACGATCGCCAGGCATCTCCAGGCCTATGAATCCGAATTCGACAAGGTCGTCGCGCAGAAGCGGCAGCTGATCGAACTCGAGATCGGCCAGCTGGACCCGTTGGGCGCAGCCGGCGTCGAGGGCTTCCAGACCTTGATCGGCGCCGCCACCGCAGCCTCCGACCAGGATCGGCTGCGTTTTGCCTACCAGGCGCTGCAGCAGTTCATGACTGCCCAGGTCGAGGCCAATAGATTCCTTGGCAGGAACGACCCCGCCAGGGAAAAGGACACCGAGGACATGCTCAATGACCTCGTTGCATCGCTGGGCAGCAACGGGGGCCAGGGAGACGACACGAAGAAATCCGTCGCCCAGACGGTTTCCTCCCGGGCCGCCGAGATGCAGGCGGCCGCCGGGTCGCTGACGGGCACGGCGCAGAAGGCGACCAGTCGCGCCACCGCGGTTGCCGCCGCGGTCGAGCAGGCGTCCGTCAACGTGCAGGTCGTCGCCAGCTCGACCGAGGAGCTTTCGGCCTCGGTCCACGAAATTGCCCGCCAGATGGCGCAGTCGTCGAAAATCGCCCGGCAGGCGGTGCAGCGGGCGGAGCGGACGAACACGATCGTCGAAGGCATGACGAAGACCGCGCAGGGCATCGGCGACGTGGTGCGCCTGATCCAGACGATTGCCAACCAAACCAACCTGCTGGCGCTGAACGCAACGATCGAGGCGGCGCGGGCGGGCGATGCCGGCAAGGGGTTCGCCGTCGTCGCCAGCGAGGTGAAGTCGCTGGCCAGCCAGACCGCCAAGGCAACGAGTGAAATCCGCAACCAGATCGACGACATCCAGGCGGTCACCGGACAGGCGACCGAGGCGATTCGTGAGATCAGCGGCACCATCGGCGAAATGAACGAGATCGCCATGGCGACCGCCTCGGCGGTGGAGGAACAGGGCGCGGCGACTCAGGAGATCGCCAGCAGCGTGCGCCAGGCCGCCGAAGGTACCAACGAGATCGCCCGCAACATCGAGGGCGTGAGCCAGGCCGCCAATGACACCGGCGCCGCGGCCACGCAACTGCTCGGATCCGCCGATTCGCTCGCCAGGCAGGCCGACTCGCTGCAGCACGACGTCGATTCCTTCCTGGTCAAGGTGCGCAGCGCGTGACCGCGCCGGCTCGGCTGTCAGCAGCCGAGCCGCACGACTGAGGGCGCCGCGCGGCGATAGGCGCGGCGCCAGTCGATCTCGTCGGCCTGGGGCGGCGAGGCGAAGCGCGGGATGATCCCCGCCGCGCCCAGGAAGTCGACCAGATCGGCCACGGGTATGGCGGAAACCGATCCCGCGCTGGTGCCGTCCGCGACGATGACGCCGACGACGTTGCCCAGGCCGTCGACGATCGGCCCGCCACTGGCGCCATGGCCGATGGTGGCGGCGATTTCCAGCGCCCAGCGCATCCGCCCGGCACCCGCCCGGCCGAAGAAGGCGGCGCCATCCTGCCACGTCGGGTCAACCGGCTGGCCCATCCGGTCCATGATGCGGAAGCTCTCGGCCTGGCCGCTGCCGGGGCGATGGATGACGATGGCCGCGCGTTGCACACGGCCCACCACCCCATACGCCGCATCGGACGCGGCGTCGGCGGGGAACCCCAGCACCAGCGCCCGGGTGCCGCGGACGATCTGCGACGCGGCGGATACCGCGAGCGGCGCGACCGCCGGATCGTCTGGTCCGCGCAACAGCGCGAGATCGAGGTCCTGGTCCTGCCGCACCACCTGCCATGCCGCCTGGTACCCCGCCACCTGGATCGGCCGGTGCGCCAGGCTGCATGGCAGTGTGACGTGGGCGTTGGTGACGAGCACGCCAGGGGCAACGCTGAACGCGGTTCCGGCCATATCTGCGAAAGGAGACGGTAGACGCATCCGCGGCTCGGCGGGCGGCATCAATCCCGGCCAGGCCACGCCCGCGACGGGCGTCGTCCGGAAGTGGGAGCCGAGGGTCGCGCTCGCCATGAACGAACCGGCCGCCAGCGCCACGGCGCTGATCGTCCATTTGAACAGGCTGCGACGGCTCATGGCTCATCCTTGGGAGGATCCGGGATGGCGGATCGTTTAGCACGCCGATGCCATGCTTTGCGAAAATATAAGGTGAAAGGCGTAACGGATTTTGATAGGAACCGGTCCGGCGCGATCCGGCGCGTCTTTCCCGGCGCCGTGCAGCCTTCCCCCCCAAGGAATGTCATGTCTGGTCTCGATCTGCTGATCCGTCTGTCTCGTCGTACCGTCGAGGAGCGGCAGGTGACCCTTGCCCGGGCCAGCCAGGCCCATGCCGAAGCCGTCGCGGCCATCCAGGCGCATGAGGAAGGCATCGCGGCGGAATCCCTTGCCGCGGCCAACGACATCGACGCGCTCGCCGCGTTCGCCAACTGGTCCGCGAGCGCGGCCCGGCGCGGCAACGCCTTGCAACAGCGCCGGAGTGACCTAGCACGTTCGGAACACGCCGCGCAGGGGGCGTTGCATGAGGCGTTCATCGACCTGAAGCGCCTCGAACTCGCGTTGGACGCGGCGCTGGAGACCGCGGCCGCGGCGACGCAGAAGCGCGCGGATGCCGCCGCGGACGAATTGCAGATTATCCGGCGAAATGCCAAGGCGGCTTAGCGTCCGTGCTATCAGGACAGGGCTGCGGTCAGAGAAGAACCTGGTGCCCGGCCATGACGGAGGGGCAGGACGCGCCCGATCTGCCCGGCCGCCGGAATTACACCGGGATGCCGGGGTTCTTGCGAAATTTGGCCCAGGCGGCCAGGATTTCGTCGATCTGGGTGTTCTGGTCCGCCTTGCGCAGGTCGATCAGCCGATCGCGCAGCCGCAGGATGACGTGGCCGGCCGGCAGGTTGGCGGCGGTCTCCAGGCGGTCCAGGAACACCTGTCCCCGCGCCGGGTCATCCCGCAGGACGCGGTACGCCGCATAGACCATGGCGGACGACCGGCCATAGCGCACCATCTTGCGGGCGAACCCGCGCAGCCGCATCAGTTCCGGGTGGCTGCTGATCACGTCGCGCACCTCCGTCGCAGTCGGCCGGGCATTGGGCTGGCCCACCGGCTTCAGTTCCCGCCGCCACAGGATCACCGCCGTGGCCGAGACCAGCGCCTTGTCGCCGAAATCGTCGAACATCTCGTCGACGACCGGCGCCTTCTTGGCCTGCTTGTCGTAGGTTTCGAACGCTTCCTCTGGCAGGCCGCGCATCACCACGACCTCGATCGGCTGCCCGGCCTCCAGCACCGCCGAGAGCCGATGCTGCCCGTTCAGCAGCCGGCCGCAGCGGGAGAAGCAAATCGGCTGGGCGTTGAACATCCATTGCCCGTTGCCGATGTCGCGCGCCATGGCGGCCACGTGCGACTGGACGATGTTGCGGTTGCCGCGGTTGAACGCCAGGTAGTCCTCGGCCACCTCCGGCGTGATGGTCTCGATGGTCATGGCGCAGACCGTGGGGTCCTGCAGCGCTGCCTCGGCGTCGCGCACCAGGCGGGCCTCGGTTTCGTGGCGGGCGTTGGACTTCACTGTGTCGCGCAGGCCGGTGTAGCCGACCAGTTCGGGGAAGGGCTCCGGGTTGCGGGTGCTGTTCGTCGGCAGGGTCCAGGTGTAGGCGTCGCTGCGCTTGCCGGAGATGGTGTCGTTCAGCGCCTTGATGCAGATGGCGAACAGTGCCGTGGCGTGCGGCCGGACGGCGCGGTCGGACCGGCCCTCGACCAGCCGCCGGCGGACCATGACGCCGGGCTCCAGCGCGTCGAACCGCTCGGGGTGGGCGATGGCGTCGAGGAAGCGGCGGATGGCGGTGCGATCGACCTGCAGGCCCATGAAGCTAAGCGGCGTGCGGATGGATTCGGCCAGCAGGCGGGCAGGGTGGTCAAAGCTGAACTTCACCGCGGTGTCGATTTCCGTGCGGTTGGCTTCCAGGGCGCGTTCCATGCGGCTCCAGGGCGGGGTGGAGGTGCCGCGGGTCAGGGTGCCGTCCTCATACCGGATCAGCTTGGACAGCAGGCCGGCGACGGCGGCGGGGCGGGGAATGCCGCGGGTTTCCAGCACCCCGGTGAACGAGCGGCGGCGCTGCTGGTCGATGGTGTGCAGCGTGTCGTCGGGGACGTTTTCCGCCAGCACGGTGACGAACGGGGTCCGGGCGTCGATGCAGGCGTACAGCCGCTGCAGCCCGTCCAGCAGCACATCGTTGCGCGACAGGATGATCGGCATGCCGTTCAGCACCCACTCGCCGTTTCGCATGGCCTGGGCATAGGCGGCGACCGCGGCGGCGTTGCGCTTGCTGGCGGGGCGTTTCTTCGCGAGCAGGCTGGGCGCCATGTCCGGGGTGATTTGCACGATCGAGAAGCGTGCGAGCTCCGCCGGGCGTCCCTGGATCGGGAGGAGGCGGCTCAGCCCGGCGCCGTCGGCCGATGCGAGGGAAAGCGTGGTGCCGGACATGTTGATGGCTCCTGCCCGAGTTCGCTACGATTGCCAAATCGGTATGTCTGATTCGATTAACGGCGTCGCGAAATTTTGTCAATGAGTTCGGAAATGTATTTTTTAAGATTTTTCGATCACTTGCTGCACGCCCTGGTTGTTGCTGGCTGATTCGCGCGGCCTGACGGTGCCCGGGGCGTGACGGCATGTGCGAAATTGCGTTGTAAATGTGCAATAGGCCCGGTAATTTGCCGCCCGATGCCGCCAATGAGCCAGAAGGGCAATGAAGACGATGAGCCAGCCGCTTGTATCAGTCACCACGTTGCAAAGCGGCGCCCCGGTCGCCGGCCGGGTCTCGCCGGCTGCCAATGACGCGCGGCTGCGGGCCGTGGCAAAGCAGTTCGAGGCGACGTTCATGAGCGAGATGTTCCGCCTCGCCAGGCCGCCATCGCACGCCGCCGGCCCGTTCGCCCAAAGCAATGCCGAAAAGTCGTGGCAGATCTTCATGGACCAGGCCCTGGGCGAGGCGGCCACGGCGAACGACCGCTCCGGTCTGGCCGGCGAAATCGAGAAGGCCCTGCGTACCGCGCAGGGGCAAAGCAGCAGCGGAGGCAAGCGATGACCTTTCTGGAAGCGACCGCGCTGCTGACCGCGGCGATGCGGCAGGAGACCACGCTGGCGCGGACCGGAGCCCTGGGGCAGATCCAGCAGGCGGCGGCGGCGAAGCAGGCGGCGTTCGCCGTGTTCCAGGCGGAATGCGCCGCGCGGGATGTGCGAAATCCGGGCAGCGAAGCGGAGCAGGCGGCCCTGCGCGACCTGCTGGCGGCGGCGAACGAGAGCGCCCTGGTGCTGGAGGCGGTGCGCGGCGTGCTGGACGATTTCATCAACCGGCTGAAGGCGGCGGTCAGCGCGCTGGCGGATTCCGGGACGTATGACCCGAAGGGCCAGCGGTCGCGGCACGCGCCGGCGGTGCGGCTGAACGCCAACGCGTGAGATTTTGCGAAAATACGTTATTATATCCCTTTACCAACGGACCGAACTCTGCTAAATACCAGCGCGTCATCACGAACCGAGAACGGGAACGATGACCTGGCGTCAGAACGGCGCTCCCGCAATCCACCCTGAATGGGAGCTATTACGATGACATCGATCCTGACCAACACCGGCGCCATGATCGCCCTGCAGAGCCTGCAGGCCACGGACAACAACCTGAGCAACGTTCAGAACCAGATCTCGACCGGCCTGGCGATCCAGGGGCCTTCGCAGAACGCCGCGGTCTGGACCGTCGCCACCACCATGCAGGCGAACGTCGCCAGCCTGAACCAGGTCAGCAGCGACCTTGGCAACGCCGACTCGATCCTGGGCACGGCCGTTTCCGGCGCGACACAGATCACCAGCCTGGTGTCACAGATCCGGGCCCAGGTGGCGTCGTACACCGATACGGCGACCAACCAGACGGCAACGCAGGCGAGCGTCGCCCAGCTCGTCAACCAGATCCAGGCCACGGTTTCAAGCTCCAGCTTCAACGGCGTTGACCTGCTGGACGGCACCCAGAGCAACGGCCTGACCTTCATGGCCGCGACCAACAACAGCTACGCCGGCGGCGCGACGTCGCCAACGATCACCGTTGCCAACACCGCCACCGCCAACCTCGGCACGACCGGCACCGCGGCGGCAGTTTCGGCTTTCTTCACTCTGCTGACGTCCTCTGGCCTGGGCGCGATCACGAGCCAGACGGCACTGGATGGCGCCCTGAGCACCATCGATTCGTATATGAGCACGGTGCAAACCCAGGCCTCGTCGCTCGGTTCAACGCAGTCCAACGTCTCGTCGCAGCAGATCTTCGTGCAGAACCTTGCCAGTACCTTCACGACGGGTGCCGGCAACATGGTGGACGCCAACATGGAAGCCGAGTCCGCCCAGTTGACCGCCTTGCAGACCCAACAGCAGCTTGGCGCGCAGGCGCTCAGCATCGCCAACCAGGCACCGCAGATGATCCTGAAACTGTTTGGTGGCTGACTGGAACCGGGGCCGGCCCGCGCGGCCGGCCCCGCCGCGACCCGGCCGAGAACGCGCCGGCGAAGACGAGATCGAGCGACGAGGAAGAAGACCCGTCCGATGGGACAATTTCAAGGCGACGCGCCTCTGCCGATGCCGAACATGGCGAGCAAGGCCTATGGCGCGATCATCCAGCGGACGGAAAGCCCGCGGGATATCGAATACCGGGTTTTTTCACAGGTCACGGCCGCGCTGCAGGAAGCCGCCGCGCCGGACGCGCATTTCACGCTGCGGGTCGAAGCCGTGCATCGCAACCGCGAGCTCTGGCAGACACTGGCCTATGACCTGGCCGGCGACGGCAACATGCTGCCGGATGACCTGAAGTCCAAGCTGCTCAGCCTGGCGATCTGGGTCACCGGCGAGTCATCGCGCGTCACCGCCGGAACGACCTCGCCGGACGCCCTGATCAACGTGAACAAGAGCATCATGGTGGGCCTGCGCCCCGCCAACGGCGGAGCGGTCTGATGCCGCTCAAGCTCAAGCTGGGCGCGCACGAGCGTCTTGTCGTCAACGGCGCGGTGCTGGTGAACGGCGCCTATCGCACGACAATCCTGGTGCAGAACTTCTCCCACATCATGCGGGAGAAGGACGTGCTTCAGGAGGCCGATGCCGACACGCCGACGAAGCGTCTGTATTTTGTCATTCAGGCGATGCTGATGCAGGCGCCGCCGACGGCCGCCCTGGGCGAGACCTACCGCGCCCTGCACGACCAGCTGGCCGACGCATTCGTCAAGCCGGAGAATCTGGCGACCCTGCGTGCCGTCGACGCCATGGTCGAAGCCGGCGATTACTACAAGGCCCTGGCCAGGCTGCATCCGCTGATCGCCTACGAAGCCGGCCTGCTGAATGTCGAGCCGCACGAGTGGCGCCGGAAACCGCCGGTGCCGGGCGGCAAGACCGAAGGCGGCGCGATGCGGGAGGTTGCGCCGGCCTGAACCCCGGGCAATGCCGATTGACGGAAGAAACGATCGTCCGTCGGCAATCGATCCTGGCGGCGGCAGCGGGGAAGCCTCCTGCCTGCCGCCAGAGAACCGTGACGGCCGGGGGAACGAAGGGACGATCACCCGGGGCACGAACGATTCGTCCCGGCGACCCCGGGTCTTGCAGAGGAGCAGGCCATGGCGGCCTGTCGCACGAATGAATCCGTTGGTCACCAGCCTGGGCATTCCGTCCGGCCTCGCCGGGTGGGATCTGATCAAGAGCAAGACGCCGGCCAGCTTTCCTTCCCTGACCAACGATCCCGTGCTCAAAAGCCAGATCGCCTACTTCGAGGCGAACGCGCCGAAGGCGACCACGGCGAAGGCCCTGATGTCCAATCCGAAGCTGGCCGACTTCGTGCTGACCGCCTACGGCCTGACGTCCGAAAGCGGCATGACGGCGCTGATGGTCAAGGTGCTGAATTCGAACCCGAAAAGCTCGAGTTCATTTGCCGCCCGGATGGTCAAGACGCAGTTCATCCAGGTGGCGGCGGATTTCAATTATGGCGGGAGCGAAACCCCCGCCAAGCCCGCCACCGCGTCGTCGGCGGCGGTTGACACCAGTGGCCTGGCGGCAGGCAGCACTTTCAGCAACTTCAGCGGCACCTTCGGTGGCGTGACGCTCAGCAGTGTGAACCTGAGCGGCGCCACCACCTGGCAGGGGCTGGCGTCGACACTGCAGACCGCGTTCCAACGGGCCGACGGCAATCAGGCCAACATTACCGTCAAGGCCGTCGGCGCGAACCTGGTCTTCACCGACGCCAAGGGACGCGGCACCGCGCAGTCGTTCGCCTGGAGCGCGAACCCGGGCAATACGGGGCCTGCCCCCACCGCCTCCAGCCCGAACAGCCTGGTGGCGGGATCGACGGCAACGGCACGAGTGGGCGGTCCGTCCGTGACCAACCCGTCCTTCATCCAGCAGGTCGTGCAAAAGTACCAGGAAGCGCAGTTCCAGCAGGTGGTTGGCAATACGTCGAACGCGCTGCGCCAGGCGCTCTATGCGCAGCAGAACCTGCCGAGCGTCACGAACTGGAACCAGGTGATTGCCAGTCCGCCGCTGGCCAGTGTCGTGCAGACGCTGCTGGGCCTGCCGAAAAGCTTCGGCGCGCTCAACATCCAGCAACAGGCCCGGGTCTATGGCCAGCGCATGAACATTGCGAATTTCCAGAACCCGGCCAAGCTGGCATCCATGCTCAACGAGTACGTCGCCATGAGCAGCGCGTCGAGCAGCAGTTCGTCCTCGTCGTCGTCGGTGGCCGTGCAACTGCTGACCACGGCTTCCTCGTCATCGGCCAGCGACAGCTACTCCAGCGCGTCGATCGGCGCTCTGCTGATGAGCGGCGCCGTGAAAGGCTGATCGGCTGGGCTGCCTGAACCGGCGTCATGCGGCCCCAAGGGCTGCCCTGTCGCAAGGCAGCCCCGCCGAAAGCATCACTTGCAGGCGACGAGGGTGATCTTCACCTCATCGACCACATTGAAATAGGACCCGATGGCAAGGTCGATGCCCTCCCGCGTCATCTGTCCGGACTGGTACTGCCGGGCCCAGTGCGGGGTCAGTGCGAAATCGACCTCGGCGATTTCGAAATCGACATCCGTATAGACCCCGAGCGGCGTGTTCGGCCAGCCGAGTTCCTTCCACTTGTGGTTATTCTTCTTCGAGAACAGCGACAGGATGGGAGGGCTGATCGCGCGGACATGGGTTGGGTCGCCGGCAAAGCCATCGCTGCGAGGATGGGGAACCGCAATGAAGATCCTCGCGCCCGGCGCGCAGATCCGATACAGCTCCTTCATGATCGACAGGAACGTCTCGACGGCCGCCCCCAAATGTTCCAGGCAATGGCGCATGACGATCTCGTCGACCGAATCGTTTTCGAACGGCCAGGGGAAGGATTCCAGGTCCCAGACGATCTCCGGGGCGAAGGAGTCGTATTTATCGACATTAATATACCCGTCCAGTTTGTTCTGGCCGCAACCTAGATTGACTTTCAATCAAGCCTCCTGAAATGAACTGTGTGCGACAGCGCTCGCTTCCGGCGAGCCGGCAGCATCCGCTGAAGCCCGCGACCCGGCGAGGGATCGAAGATCGGCGGCACACGCGGACATGACCGCATCCCAGTCGCCGGCGCTGGGCTGGCGGTAGATCCGCAGGGTCGGGTACCACGGGCTGTCGCGCCGATCAGTCAGCCAGCGCCAGCACGGATCGGACCGGTCAAGCATCCACACCGGCTTGCCGATGGCCGCTGCGAGATGGAGAACAGCCGTATCAACCGAAATCACCAGGTCCAGGTTGGCGATCAATGCCGCGGTGTCGGCGAAATCCTTCATTTCGCCCATCACGTCGATCAGGCCACGGTCCGGCGGCGCCGCGGCACCGGTCTTCTGCAGGCTGAAGAAGTGAACGCCCGGAACCTCGAGCAGCGGCGCCATGCGCTCGAACGGCATGGATCGCCGCCGGTCGGTGGCCGCCGCGCCGGGCAGGTGCGGCCGGGGATTGCCGGCCCACACCAGGCCGACGCGCAGGCCGCCGCGGCACATCGGCTCCAGGCGCGCCTTCCAGACGGCCACGGCGCTCTCGTCGGGATGCAGATAGGGGATGGATGCGGGAATGGTTTCGAGCGTCGTCCCCAGCGCCAGCGGCAGGCTCATCATCGGACACTGAAGATCGAATGGCGGCAACGCGCTGCCGGCGGCAATCACCGAGGCCAGTCCAGCCAGGCTGCCCATCAGCCGCAGCAACGGTTGCTGCACTTCCAGGATGACCCGCAGCCCCCGGTCGGCAGCCAGTGTTGCGTAGCGGCAGAATTGCAGCGTGTCGCCGAAGCCCTGTTCGGCGTGGATCAGCAACGCCTTTCCCGCGGCGGGCTCGCCTTTCCATTGCGGCTGGGCAAATGCACGGTATGACCGCTTCAGTTGGCCCGCCTGCCAACGGTATTCGTAATCCGCCCAGCCGGCGGGGTAGTCGCCCAGGGCAAGCAGGAGCAAGGCCCTGTTGTAACGGATGGCGGGATCGTCCGACTTCAGCCTGTAGGCCGTTTCGAAGCAGGCGAGCGCTTCCTGGATCTGCCCGGCGCCTCTGAGGGCATTTCCCATGTTCCCGTAGGCCTGATGAAAATCCGGATCGATCTCGATGGCCTTCCGATAGGCCATCATCGCCTCGTCCGCGCGGCCGGCCGCATGGAGCGCAATCCCCCGGACATTGTGGAACCCGGGCATGTCCGACCGGATGGCGATGCCTTTTTCAACGCTTTCCACAGCCGCGTCGAACGACCCGAGTTCGCGGTACGCCTCGGCCAGGTTGAAGTAGGCCGAGACGAGATCCGGCTGGAACTCGATCGCGGCACGATACAGCGGGGCGGCTTCGGCGAAGCGGTCCTGCTCGTGCAACGTACGGGCCAGAAAGAACAGCGCTTCCGGGTCGTCCAGCCGGCATTTGACGGCCGTGCAAAGACAATCCAGGGCCTCATCCAGGCGATCGAGCCGGAACAGGCAGGCGCCAAGCCTGGTCAGCGCCGTCAACAGATCCGGCTTGAGGCGCAGCGCCGCCATATAGGGCGGAATGGCCTGCTCGAACTGCTCCTGTTCGAACAGGGCATCGCCGAGATTGGAATAGGCTTCGAACCGGTCCGGTTGCAGCCGGATGGCGTCGCGATAGCACGCGATGGCCTCGTCAACCCGGCCCTTGTCCCGGAGCGCGTTGCCCAGGCTGTTGTGGGCGTCGGCATTGTCCGGCTGGAGGTCGATCGCCTTGCAGAAGCATATCATGGCTTCCTCGGGCCGTCCCAGTGCCCGCAAGGCGACCCCGAGATTGAAATTGGCTTCGGCCGAGCGGGGCTCGAGGCTCAGCGCCCGCCGCCAGGTCTTGATCGCCTCGACGACCGCGCCGGCCTGCTGCTGATGCAGCGCATCCGTGAACACCGTCCGGAAGGCGGCGAATTGTTCGGCCTCGGACCGGCTTGCCGTCGTCCCATGCATCGCATCACTCATGACTTGTTACTCCAGGCCAGCAAATCACGCCGGATAGTCGCAATGACGTCGTCCCAGTCCCCGGGATGCGGCTGCCGGTAGATCCGCAGCGCCGGATACCACGGGCTGTCCCGCCGATTGGCCAGCCACCGCCAGCAGGAATCGAACCGGTCGGCCAGCCAGACAGGCTTTCCCATCGCCGCCGCCAGGTGCGCCACGGCGGTATCGACGGAAACCACCAGGTCCAGGTTCGCGACCAGCGCCGCGGTGTCGGCGAAATCCTGCACGTCGTGCATAAGGTCGATCAGGGGCGAGCCAGGCGGCATCCCGGGACCGTCCTTCTGCAGGCTGAAGAACCGGACTGCCGGAACGTCCAGCAGCGGCGCCACGCACCCGGCGGGCATCGAGCGCCGCCGATCGGCGGCGGCCGCGACCGGGCGGTTGGCGCGCGGATTGCCGGCCCATACCAAGCCGACGCGCGGCCCGTCGCCGCACAGCGTCCTGATCCGCGACCGCCACAGCGCAGCCTGTTCCGGGTCTGCGTGCAGATAGGCCGTGGGCGCCGGGATGGTTTCAAGCGTCGTCTTCATCGCCAGCGGCAGGCTCATCATCGGGCAGTGCAGGTCGAAGTCGGGCAGTTCGTCCTCTTCCGGAACGACCGCGGCCGGCCCCGCCAGGGTGCCGAGCAGCCGCACCAGCGGCCGCGGAACCTGCATGACCACGCGCAGCCCCCGCGCCGCCGCCAGGGTGGCGTAGCGGCAGAACTGCAACGTGTCGCCGAACCCCTGTTCCGCATGGATCAGCAGGGTGCGGCCCGGCGCGGCCTCGCCCCGCCATTGCGGCTGGGCAAACCGGCGATGCCCGCGCCGCAGTTGCGGCGTTCGCCAGCGCCACTCGAACTCGGCCCAGCCTTCGGCAAAATCCCCCCGCGCCAGCAGCGCCGTCGATCGGTTCCAGCGCAGGTCGGGATCATCCGGGGCGAGGCCCAGGGCAATGTCGTAGGCGGCCACGGCATCGTCCAACCGTTGCATCTGGTGCAGAACGAGCCCCAGGTTGACATGCGCCTGGTAGAATCGCGCATCGGCCCGGATTGCCTCGCGGTACGACGCGGCCGCGTCCTGCCACCGGCCAACCGCCTGAAGCGCGATGCCCCGGCCGTTGAGGAAGCCCGCATGCCCGGGGCGCAGGGCCACGGCCTTGTGCGCGCACGCCAGCGCCTCATCCACAAGGCCTTGCAACCGCAAGGCTTCGGCCTGGTTGCCATAGGCCTCGGCGAGATCCGGCTGAAGCCCGGCGGCGGCGCGGTAGCAGGCAACGGCTTCCGCCAGCCGATCTCTCGCCTGCAACGCGCAGCCCAGGAAGAACAGCGCCTCCGGTGATTCGGGCCGCTGCTCGATGGCCGCGCACAGGCAGTCGATCGCTTCGTCCGATCGCCCGAGCGTTTGCAGGCAGATGCCAAGCCGGATGCATGCCTCGACGTGACCGGGCCGGAGGCGCAGCAGGTCCTGATACGCGGCGACGGCTGCCTCCCAGCTTCCCTGCGCCTCCAGCGTATCGGCAAGACCGGCATGGGCCTCGAGGCAATCGGGCCGCAGCGCCACGGCTCTGCGGTGGCAGGCGACGGCTTCCTCGATCCGGCCGAGATCCTTCAGGGCGTTGCCCAGGTTGTTGTGGGCCTCGACATGGTCCGGGTTCAGTTCGATCGCCTTGCGCAGGCAGGTCACCGCTTCCTTCGGCCGCCGCTTCTGCCGCCAGGCCGCGCCGAGATTGCAGTAGGCCTCGGCCGAGCCCGGGTTCAGTTTCAACGCCCGGCGCCAGTTCGCGATCGCTTCGTCGATCGCGCCCGCCTGCTGTTGGTGCAGCGCATCCGCGAACACCTTCCGGAACGCCGCCAACCGCTCAGCCTCTGATCGGCCCGTCGCCGTCCGGCGCAGCGTGGGACTCATAAATCATTACTCCGCAGCAGCAGGTCGTGGCGGACGGCACCGATGACGCCGCCCCAGTCCCCGGGATGGCGCTGGCGATACAGGCGCAATGACGGATACCACGGACTGTCGCGGCGCCCGGTCAGCCATCGCCAGCAGGAATCGAAACGGTCGAGCAGCCACACCGGCTTCCCCATCGCCGCCGCCAGGTGCGCCACGGCGGTATCCACTGAAACCACCAGGTCGAGCCCCGCCACCAGCGCGGCGGTATCGGCAAAGTCCGTCACCTCGGCCATGCAGTCGGCCAGCCGCAGATCTGCCGGCGCCGCCGGGCCATCCTTCTGCAGGCTCACCAGTTGAATTCCGTCCAGCCCCGCCAGCGCGCGGAGCCGCTCCGGCGCGATCGAGCGGCGGCCATCGACCGCGGCCAGCGCCGGGTCGTTGCGGCTGCTGCCGGCCCACACCAGGCCGACGCGCAAGCCTGGCCCGGTTGCCGCCGCCAGCCGCTGTTGCCATCGCGCCGCCAGTGCGGCGTCGGCATGCAGGTAGGGGACATCGCCCGGGATCGTCGCCAGCGTGGTGCCGAACGCCAGCGGCAGGCTGAGCATCGGGCACTGGAAATCGAATGCCGGCGGCTGGTCGTCTTCCGCAACCACCTGCTCCACCCCCGGCAGCGTGCGCAGCAGGCGCACCAGCGGCTGCGGCACCGACAGGATCACCCGCAGCCCGCGCGCGGCGGCCAGCGGCGCGTAGCGGCAGAACTGCAGCGTGTCGCCGAACCCCTGTTCGGCGTGGATCAGCAGTGTCCGTCCCGCGGCGGCCTCGCCCTGCCAGCGCGGCTGGGTGAAATGGGGGCTGGCCGCGATCATCGCCGGCATCCGCCAGCGCCATTCGTATTCGCGCCAGCCGGCCGCCAGGTCGCCCTTCGCCAGCAGGGCCAGGGCGCGGTTGAAATGTGCCTCGGTCAGTTGCGGCGCCAGTGCGATGGCGCGGTCGTAGCAGGCCAGTGCCCGGTCCAGCAGTTTCTCGTCCGCCAGCAGGCCGCCGAGATTGACATAGGCGTCGATGAAGTCCGGCCGCAGCGCGATGGCCTTGACGAAGCCGATCACGGCCTCGCCCGGCTGTCCGTGCGCACGTAGGGCGTTGGCCAGGTTGTAGTGGGCCTCGGCATAGGCCGGCGTCAGGCCGACGGCCTGCCGGTAGCAGCCGATGGCCGCGTCCAGGTCGCCGCTTTCCTTGAAGGCGTTGCCGAGGTTGTTGGCCGCCTCGGCGAAATCCGGCCGCAGTGCCAGGGCTTGCCGGAAACTGGCGATCGCCGCGTCCCATTGCCGCGATGCGACCAGCGCGTTCCCCAGGTTGTTGTGCGCGTCGATGCACCCCGGATCGATCCCAAGCGCCCGCTGGTAGCAGGCGATTGCCGCATCGGTCTCGCCGCCCGCCATGCGCAGGTTGCCCAGGCGGGCCCACAGTGCCGCCGGGACGCTTTCCCGCTCGAAGCAGGCGGCGGCCTCATCCAGCCGCCCCAGGCGGAGCCAGGCCTCGCCCAGAGCGGCGTGCAGCCCGGGGTCGCCGGGGCCGAGGCCGGCGGCACGCCGGTAGCACGCCGCGGCATCGTCCAGCCGCCCCTGCGCCGCAAGCGCGTTGCCGAGGCCCAGGTGATACGATGGCGCCGCGGCAGGTGACCCGGACACGCCGGGCCCTGGCGGGAGGACGGCATGGCCGCCTGCCGCCACCGAACCGCGCCTTGCCCTAGCGCGCATGGGCAACCGCCTGCCCGGCCGGCTGCGCCGGCTGCGTCGGCGGTCCGGCGCGGTCCAGGATGCGCGCCAGCGCCGCGAACGCGTCCCCGGCCGGCATCCGTTCGTCGGTCTTCTGCCCGAGGAACGCCTCGAACGTGGGGTGCTTCTCGATTGCCACGTCGACCATCGGGTCGGACCCCGCCCGGTAGGCCCCCAGCCGGATCATCTCCGCCATACGCTCATAGGCGTCCAGCAGGCGCCGCGCCTCAGCCAGCAGGCCGTTCTCGGCGTCGCTGTGGCAGCGCGGCAGGGCGCGGCTGACCGAGCGCAGCACGTCGATCGCCGGCCAGCGGCCGCGCTCGCCGATGCGGCGGTCGAGCACGAGGTGGCCGTCCAGGATGCCGCGCACCGCGTCCGCCACCGGTTCGTCGTGGTCGTCGCCGTCGACCAGCACGGTGAAGATGGCGGTGATGTCGCCCTGCTCGCCGACGCCCGGGCCGGCGCGTTCCAGCAGCGCCGGGAGTTCTGCGAAAACGGATGGTGTGTAGGAGCGGGCAGTGGCCGGCTCCCCGGCGGCGAGGCCGATTTCCCGCTGCGCGTGCGCCAGGCGCGTGACGCTGTCCAGCAGGCACAGCACCTGCTTGCCCTGGTCGCGGAACCACTCCGCGACGCTCAACGTCGCCTGCGCGGCGCGGCGGCGGGCGAGGGCGGGCTGGTCCGAGGTGGCAACCACCACGACGGTGCGCCGCAGTCCTTCCTCGCCCAGGATGACGTCCAGGAACTCCCGCAGTTCGCGGCCGCGCTCGCCAATCAGGCCGACGACGATGACGTCAGCGGCGACGAAGCGCGCCAGCATGCCCATCAGCGTCGATTTGCCGACGCCGGAGGCGGCGAACACGCCCAGCCGCTGGCCGCGGCACAGCGGCACGAAGGTATCCAGCACCCGCAGGCCGGTTTCCAGCCGCTGCCCCATCAGGTGTCTGCGAAACGCAGCAGGAGCTGCGCGGCGGAGCGGCATTGGGTGGATGCCTTGCGGTAACGGCCCGCGGTCGTCGACCGGGTGCCCAAGGCCGTCCACGACCCGGCCGAGCCATGCGAAACAAGGATACAGAACTGGCGACTCGGCCAGGGTGACGCGCGCGCCCGGAACCAGCCCATCGCTGCGCCCCTCCGGCATGACGGTCACGTTGTCCTCGGCGAACGCCACCACCTCGCCCGGCAGGTCTTCGTCGTGCCGCTCGATCACGACGCGGTCGCCCAGGGCCACCGCGCGGCCAAGCCCGCTGACGCTGAGGGCCGCGCCGCGTACGCCATCCAGGCGGCCCCATTGCCTGATCCGGCGAAGGCGTGCGAACTGCTGCGGCAAATCAGCCAGGCTGAGGCTGCTGGCCAGCGGGCCGGCGTCAAGGACAAGGGAAGCGGTCATCTCGGCGAAACGAGATAATGGAATCAACCAACGGTTTGCAAACGGCAATTTGCGAAAGCGAATCTTTTTGCGAAAACCCTGGACTCGAACTCACGAGACCGTTATAGGTCTGCTTCCGAACGATGTCGCAAGAATTGCGAAACCAAAATGCTAGAAAACATTGATCTGTTCCGCCTGGCCGGCGAGCGGATGCGCTACCTGACGCAACGCCAGTCAGTCATCGCCCGCAATATCGCCAACGCCGACACGCCAGGCTACCAGGCCCAGGACGTCGCGCCTTTCAGCTTCGACAGCGCCCTGCTGCGGGCCGGCAATACGGCCGAGAACGCGGGACAGGCGCCGGCGCTGAACCTTGTCCGCACCAACCCCGAACACATCGCGCTGACGCTGGCCAACCAGGTCGCGCAGGTGACCAGCCGGACGTCGTCCTATGCCGAGAAGCCCGACGGCAACACTGTTTCGATCGAGCAGCAGATGATCAAGTCCGCCGACGTCAGCAACGGCTTCGCGCTCGCCAGCGCGGCCTACACCAAGACCCTCAGCCTGATGGAAACCGCGATCGATCCCGGCAAATGAGCATGATTTTTCCCATCAGCGGCACCGGCCCGCTGTCCCAGGCGATGGTGACCGCGGCATCGGCGATGCGGGCGCAGTCCACGCGCATGCGCCTCGTCGCCGAGAACCTCGCGAACGCCGACTCCACCGCCGCGGTGCCCGACGGCACGCCGTACCAGCGCAAGGTGATGAGCTTCGAGCAGTCGGTGGACAAGGCGACCAACGCCGCGGTCGTGCAGCCGGGGCCGATCACCACCGACCCGGCGCCGTTCCGCAGCGTCTACGCTCCGTCCTCCCCGGCGGCGAACGCCAAGGGCTATGTCAGCATGCCCAACGTCTCGCCGGTGCTGGAACTCGCCGACATGCGCGAGGCGGAACGCTCGTACGAAGCCAATCTCGCCACGCTCAACCAGGCGCGCTCGATGATCGCCAAGACCCTCGACATTCTGAAGGCCTAGAGACATGACCCCGATCGCATCGATTTTCCCGGTCTCCCAGGTCGCGGGCGCCTACCAGGGCACGGTGACCGCCACCAGCGGCGCCGGCGACTTTGAAAGCATGGCCAGCGACGCCGCGCGATCGGCGATCAAGAACCTGCGGCAGGCCGAGCAGACCACCGCCGCCGGGGTTGCCGGCAAGGCCGACGTGCAGTCCGTCGTCGAGGCGCTCAGCAACGCGCAAATCACGATGCAGTCGGTCATCGCCGTGCGCGACAAGGTGCTGACCGCCTACAACGACATCATGCACATGTCGATTTGACCGGGCCCGGGCGGAGCGGCGGCGATGGGTGAAGGCGACGTCGTCGAGATCCTGCGCTTCGGCTTCTACACGCTGGCGGTGATGGTCGGGCCGGCGCTGATCGCGGCGCTGGTGACCGGCCTGGTGATCAGCATCCTGCAGACGCTGACGCAGATCCAGGAAATGACCCTGGCCAACGTGCCGAAGATATTCATCACCATGATCGTCATCATGCTGTTCCTGCCGCTGTCGTTTTCCGCATTGAAGGCGTTCATGGACCAGATCGTGCAGATGATCGTCGGCATCTGACCCATGTCGGGCAGCGCCACGCCGCTTCGCAGCCAGCCTACCGTCCTGGATCGGCTGCGCCAGATCTTCGGCCACCAGGATATCCTGTTCGCCGCCGGGATGATCGCGCTGGTCGCGGTCCTGGTGCTGCCGATGCCGACGATGGTCGTCGACGTCGGCCTGGCGACGTCGATCACGCTGTCGGTGCTGATCCTGATGGTGGCGTTGTGGATCGACAAGCCGCTGGACTTCTCCAGCTTCCCGACGGTCCTGCTGGTGGTGACGCTGCTGCGCCTGTCGCTCGACCTGGCGACGACGCGGCTGATCCTGACGAACGGCCACCACGGGCTGGATGCCGCCGGCTCCGTCATCAACGGGTTTGCCAGCTTCATCGTCGGCGGCGACTTCGTCATCGGCGTCGTGGTGTTCGCCATCCTGATCGTCATCAATTTCATGGTGATCACCAAGGGCGCCGGCCGCATTGCCGAGGTCGCCGCGCGCTTCTCGCTGGACGCCATGCCTGGCAAGCAGATGGCGATCGACGCGGACCTGTCGGCAGGCCTGATCACGGACCAGGTCGCCCGCGCCCGCCGCCGGGAACTGGAGGAAGAAAGCTCGTTCTTCGGCGCCATGGACGGCGCTTCGAAATTCGTCCGCGGCGACGCGATCGCCTCGATCATCATTACGCTGGTGAATGTCGCCGGCGGCATCATCATCGGCACGCTGCGGCACGGCCTGGCGATCAGCCAGGCCGCCACGTTCTACACCACGCTGACCATCGGCGAGGGCATCGTCAGCCAGATCCCGGCGCTGATCGTCAGCCTGGGCGCCGGCATGCTGGTGTCGAAAGGGGCGGGGCGCGGCTCGGCCGACCGGGCGTTCGTGTCGCAGCTCAGCAACCAGTCGAAGCCGCTGTTCCTGGCCTCGGCGATGGCCGGCTTGTTCGCGCTGCTGCCGGGGCTGCCGTTCCTGCCGTTCGCCGCCCTGGCCGGGATAACCGCCGGCGCCGCGGTGCTGGTGCGGAAGGGGGATCAGCGCCGCACCCAGGATGCGGCGGCGAAGGCCCGCAGCGAGGCCGGCGACAAGCCGCAGGAGGAGCCGATCCAGGAGCTGATGCGCATCGACGACATCCGGATCGAACTCGGGATGGGGCTGATATCGGCGGCGCAGGGCGACAACGGGCTGACCGAGAAGATCCGCAAGCTGCGCCGCTCGATTGCCATGGATTACGGGTTCCTGCTGCCGGCGGTGCGGATCAAGGACAACCTGGAGCTCAACAACAGCGAATACTCCCTGCAGGTCTTCGGCGTGGAGGTTGCGCGCGAAACCATGGAGCTGGGCCGCCTGCTGGCGTTCTCGCCGGGCGGGCAGAAGCTGCAGATCGCCGGCAAGGACACGCTGGAGCCGTCGTTCCGGATTCCGGCACGCTGGATCGTGCCGGCGCAGCAGCAGGAGGCGGCGCAGCAGGGACTGACCGTCGTCGACGTCGAGACCGTGCTGACCACCCACCTGTCCGAAACGATCAAGGCGCACATGAGCCAGCTGCTGACCTATTCGGCGACGCAGAAGCTGCTGGACAACCTTGGCCCGGAAAACCAGAAGCTGGTGCAGGACCTGATCCCCGGCCTGGTGCCGCTGACGACGCTGCAGAAGGTCCTCGCCAACCTGCTGGCCGAGCGGATCTCGATCCGCCACCTGACGCTGATCCTGGAGGCGATGCATGAAGCGGCCAGCTTCACCCGCAACGTGCGGCTGATGACCGAGCACGTGCGCAGCCGGCTGGCCTTGCAGATCAGCCGCTCGCTGCTGGGCGAGGACGGGTTCATCTCGGTCATTCCGCTGTCGCCGCAGTGGGAGCGGGAACTGAACGAGGCGATCATCGTCGACGGCGACCAGCGGACGTTCGTGCTGTCGCCGTCGCGCACGCAGGAATTCGTGCAGGTCGTCCGCGCCAAGCTGGCGGCGGCCACGGCGCGCGGCACCTGGCCGGCGATCCTGACCAGCGGCGAGGTCCGGCCGTTCGTGCGGACGCTGGTGGAACGCATCAACCCGACGATTTCGGTGATCGCGCATGCCGAGGTGCACCAGCGCAGCAAGCTGCGCACGGTGGACCAGATCTAGCGCCGGCATGATGCATTTCTCGCTCTCGGACTGGCTGACTCTGGAGGTCTATCGCACGTTCCTGGTGTTCGTCCGCGTCGGCGCGGCATTCCTGCTGTTGCCTGGCTTCGGCGAGCCGTTCCTGCCGACGCAGATGCGCATCCTGGCGGCCTTCGCCGTCGCGGTGTGCGTGGCGCCGGTGGTCGCCGGGATGCCGGCCGCGCTGCCCAACAATTTGCAGATGCTGCTGGGCGTGGTTGCGGAGGCGGTCACCGGTACGCTGCTCGGCACGGTCAGCCGCACCGTGATCTCCGGCGTCATGTTGGCGGGCCAGGTCATCAGCCAGAACGTCGGGCTGTCGAATGTCTTCACGGCCGGGCTGGCGATTGACGAAACGACCAGCCTGGGCGCCATGCTGTATGCGGGCATCGTGGCGATCCTGTTCGCGTCGCATGGCCATTATCTCATCCTGCGGTCCCTGGCCGACAGCTACAACCTGATTCCGCCCGGGCATTTTCCCGAGGTGTCGGCGAGCGCCCGGGCGGTGATCGCGGCGGGGCTGCGCTGCTTCCGGTCCGGCGGACAGCTCGCCCTGCCGTTCCTGTTGCTGGGCCTGATCTTCAACGCCTCGCTGGCGGCGGTGAACCGCGCGATGCCGGCGCTGCCGGTCTTCATGATCGCCAATCCGGCGCTGGTGATGCTGGGATTGTATCTTCTGGCGGCGACGGTTCCCGGCCTGCTGGGCCACGGCCTGGAGGGATGGTCGGACCTGCCGTCGCTGCTGCGCGCAGCGGGATCCGTCTCCGGTGGCTGAAACCGACAGCGAAGACCGAACATTCGAAGCGTCCGCGCGCAAGCTTGCCCAGGCCCGCGAGCGTGGCGAGGTGCCGGTTTCCCGCGAGGGCGCCCAGGCCGGCGTTTACATCGCGGCGCTGGTGGCGATCGTGCTGACGGCCGGGACGACGGTCGCGCAGATCCGCGACATCCTGCTGCCGATGCTCGACCAGCCCGATGGCCTGATCAATGCCACGCCCGCCGGCCTGCAAGCGGCGGCGCTCGCGGTGTGCAAGGCGATCGGGCTTGCGATCGCGCCGGTTTTCGCGCTGCTGATCGGCGCGACGTTGCTGCCCTATGTGCTGCAGGGGTCGATCACGTTGTCGCTCGAACGGCTCGGCTTCAAGCCGTCGCACCTTTCGCCGGCGGAGGCGGTGAAGCGCACCTTCAGTCCCCGGGCGCTGTTCGAATTCGCCAAGAGCCTGCTGAAGGTCTTGGTCATTGCCGTGACGTGCTACGTCCTGGCCCGGCCGCTGTACCAGGAATCCATGAGCCTGGTCGGCGCCGATTTCTCGGTGCTGCCGCACCTGCTGCAGGCAGCCGTCACCAAGATGCTGCTGGCGGCGACATTGTCGGCGGTCATCATTGCCGGCGTCGACGTTCCGTTCCAGCACCTGTCGTTTCTTCGCCGCATGCGCATGACCCGGGAGGAAATGAAGGAGGAGATGCGGTCGGTCGAAGGCGACCCGCACGTCAAGGGGCGGCTGAAGCGGCTGCGCCGCCAGCGTGCCCGCCGGCGGATGATGCACGACGTGCCCAAGGCCACCGTCGTCATCACCAACCCGACCCATGTCGCGGTCGCCCTTCGGTACGAACGCGGCAAGGACGCCGCGCCGGTCGTCCTGGCGAAAGGCGCCGATCTGGTTGCCCTCCGCATCAAGGAAGTCGCTCGAAAAAGCGATGTGCCAATCTCGGAGAGTCCGCCTCTGGCGCGGGCGCTCTACAGCGCGGTTGAGATCGGCGAGATGATTCCACGGGAACACTTCGAGGCGGTGGCGAAGATCATCGGGATCGTGTGGGCGCGGCGCCAGAAAGGGACCTTCCGGAATCAAAATTGATGCAGCGGCAATGCCGCTTCTGCTAGAGCATCTGCCGGCGTCGAACGTGCCTGCCGTCGTTCCGACCGATCCAGTGCCGGGTATGACCACTTATGCTCACAGTTTTCGGCTGCATCGTACAGCAACATGATCTCCGGCTGGTGGCGCTGGCTGGCTGCATCTGCATCCTGGCGACGGGCACGACAACGAACCTGCTGGCCCTGCTGCAAGGTTCCAAGGCCCGCTTCCCATGGGCCGGGCTGATGACGACGTCGATCGTCTTCGGCTGCGGCGTCTGGGCCCTGCATTTCGTTGCCATGCTGGCGTACATGCCCGGCATGCCCGTCGCCTACAGTGTCGGAGCGACGCTGTTGTCCATTGTGCTGGCCGCGGCGGGCACCTTCGTCGCCCTGGTGGCCTGGACCTATTGCCCGGCCGCCGTCGGCGGGCCTGTCCTGGGCGGAATCCTGCTTGGGTTCGCGATCAGCGGCATGCACTATTGCGGCGTGCTGGCCATGCGGGTCCCGGGCACGCTCAGGCTCGATACGAAGGGCGTGCTGGAATCGATTGTTATCGGCATCGTCTTCGCCACTCTGGCCTTCGCCCGGGCCGGGCGGCTGAATTCGATCCGGCGCCGCGTGGAGACGACGATCTGGCTGGCGCTGTCCATTTGCGGGGTCCACTTCACCGGCATGGCGGCCCTGCACATCGACCTGGGCCTGGCACCGGACATGGCGGGCACCTTCTTCGGATCGGATGCGCTCGGCGTCACGGTGGGCATCGTGAGCTTCGCGATCCTGACGATGAGCCTGTTCGCCACGATACTGGAACAGAGCCTGTCGCGTCGCGGCATGGCGGAACTGCAGCGGATGCGGCGCCTCGGCAACATATCGCGTGAGGTGCTGGTCATTCACCGCGACGGGGTCATCGTGCAGGTCAACGCGGCTGGGGAACGCATGTTCGGGCGCCGGGAGGCGAGCCTGATCGGGCGGGACATCCGCGAGCTGATACCGGAAAAGCACCGGTGCGCGGTGCTTCGGGTCAACGCGCAATGCGACGCGGCGGCCGATCATGCGGACATCGAGCTGGCCAGGGCCGACGGTAGCGCGGTTTCCATGGAAGTCTCGGCCTATCGCGTCGATTATGAGGGCAAGCCCGCCGTCGCCATGGTGCTGCGCGACCTGACGGCGCAGAAGCGGGATGCCGAACGCATCCGGCATCTGGTTCTTCATGATGCGCTGACGGGCCTGCCCAACCGGTTCCTGTTGCAGGAACGGTTGACCCACATGGTGGCGGCGACGGCCAACGCGGCGCAGCCGATGGCGCTGCTGCATCTTGGGCTCAGGAAGTTCAAGCAGGTCAACGACGCGTATGGCTACGAGGCCGGGGACGCGCTGCTCGTTCGGGTGGCGGGCCGCCTGAAGGCGGCGCTGCGGCCGTCGGATCTGCTGGCGCGCCTGGCCGGGGATGAATTCCTGATGGTGGCCCTGATTGGCCAGCCGGACGAGGCGGCAAGCCTGGGGCGGCGCATCGGCGCGATCCTGGCGGAGCCTTTCCGGATTGACGGCCATCGCATCGATCTCGACAGCGCCATCGGCGTCGCGCTGTATCCGGGCGACGCCGGCAGCGCGGAAGCGCTGATGCAGGCGGCGAACCTGGCGCTTAGCCGCGCCAGGAACGGCGGGCGGAACGCGTGCTGCTTTTTCGAGCCCGCCTGGGATGAGCAATTCCGGCGCCGGCACGAGCTGGCCCAGGATCTTCGCCGGGCCATCGCCCACGAGGGACAGCTTCGGCTGCTCTACCAGCCGCTGGTATCCTGCGAAACAGGCGAGATCGAGGGGTTCGAGGCGCTGATCCGCTGGCGCCATCCCGGCCGCGGGGAAATCTGCCCGGCAACGTTCATCCCGGTTGCCAATGAAACCGGACTGATCGTCGAGCTGGGAGAATGGGTGCTGGAGACGGCGTGCCGCGCCGCGGCCTCGTGGGACAAACCGCTTCGCGTTGCCGTCAACATTTCGCCGATCCAGTTCCGGCATGTGGATCTTGTGAACCTGGTTTCACGCTGCCTCGGCCGCCATGGCCTGCCGGCGAGCCGGCTGGAGGTCGAGGTGACCGAGGACGTCATGATCCAGGATACCGGGCAGGCGCGCGACGTGTTCAGGCGCCTGCGCGAGGTTGGGGTGGGAATTGCGCTGGATGATTTCGGAACCGGGTATTCGGGGCTGAGCTACCTCCAGGCCATGACGTTCGACAAGCTGAAGATCGACCGGTCCTTCGTCGCCCGGCTGGGCGAGACGGCCGATGCCCTGATGATCGTTCGTGCGATTATCGGCCTGGGCCACAACCTGGGCCTGTCCATCATCGCCGAGGGAGTCGAAACGGTCGAGCAACTGGAGATCCTGAAGGGGCTGGGGTGCGATCAGGTCCAGGGGTATCTTCTGGGCCGGCCGATGCAGTTGGACGGTTCCCTGGAGCTGGTTTCGATGCGGGCCCGGAGCATCATTGGCGGGAAGGGCCATGAGGGTATCAGAGGGGTATCCGTGGCGGAGCGGGCGTTGCCGGTGGCGGGCACACAGTCCGGGGGCGATTGATACGGGCTGGGAGTCTTTGGGGGGGGAGCGCTGGCTTTGCGGCTTGGTGCTGGTGGGGTGGCAGGTTCGTTGTCTGATATGGTGGGTCCCCGGCGGGGACGGTGTGGTTGATGGCGTATTTCTGTTCGCACAGAGAAAAAGGGGGGGTGACGGAGGGCCACAGGGGATCAGGG
>NZ_NHRY01000255.1 GCF_002937115.1 Rhodopila globiformis
CCCCGGCACCGACAGCCCAAACGTCTCCCCCGCCAACTCCAAAGCCTCTAACGCTGGAAGGCGGCCCGGCGCTGCTCCACCTCCTCGGTGATCGCCAGCGCTGCGGCGGGGTCCATGGCGGCGACGATCGGGCCGGCCAGCCTTGTGTCAAGACGCTGCAGCAGCAGCGCGGCCTTGGGCGGATCGAGCTTGCCGATGACCGCGGCCGCCTGCGCGGGCTTCATGTTCGAGAACAGGCCCACCAGCAGGTTCAGATCCGCTTCCGAAGCGGCACTCTCGCGGCGGACCTGCGCCTCGATGCTCTGCCTGAGTTGCGTCAGCTCGGCAATCTGCTGGCGGGCGAGCTTTTCGGCCGCGGCAACCCGCTCCTCGCGGGCCTGCAACGCCTTCTCCCGCTGGTCCAGTTCGGCCTTGCGGCGAGCGACTTCCGCCAGGATACGCCCATCGACGCCCGGCTGGTCGCCGATGGGCGAGGGCTGCTCGGTCGCCGCCAGCGTTGCAACGGAAACGGGTTCGGCGATCCTGCCGCTGGGCAGGACCACGGCATCGGCCGCCGGGGGCGGCGCCGCCGGCGGTGGTCGTGGCGCCGGCGGAGGAGCGCTCGCCGGTGCCGCGGCGGACGGCCAGCGGTGCACCAGATCGGCGCCGAACCACGGCAGCACGCCGGCAAGGCCCGTCGCCGCGATCAGCAGGAACGGCAACCTGAAACCACGTCGCGGTTTTTTTGGATCGGGTTTCCGTGGCATCAGCGCCTCCCTCCGAACGAGGCCTCCGGGTCCGTTTCCAGGCCGACGCGCGCGGCGAAGCCTTTCGGCTCCACCAGTTCCCGTGGCATCGGCGCCGGACGACGCGGCGTTTCCGTCCGCCGGTGCTGGCGCAACAGCCGCTCCAGGTGGCCGGCGATGTCCTCGGCGGCGTTGCGGCTGGCCGCCAGTTCCACGCCGATCTTCCGTGCATCGGCCAGGCGGCTTTCCACGGCCTGCAGGTCGGCCTGAAGGCGCTCGGCGAAGCCGTTGGAAACCGCCGTCATGCGTCCGACCGAGGCGTTCAGGCTCGGCAGGACATCGCCAACCTCGGCCAGGGCGCGGCGGAAGCGGGACAGGCGGATGTGCAGCACCACCGAATGAACCGCCACCGCGCCGATGAGCACGATGGCCACGACGTCGAACAGGATGTTGGTCATTCGCTCTCCGTCCGCGCGGGCAGTTCGGGGGGCCGCAGTTCCGGCCAGTCCTCGGCGATCCGGCGCTCGCTGACGTGCAGCGCGATCCGGCCGTCCTTTTCGGCAATATGGGCGCGCATGACCCGCAGACCTTCGCATTCGATGTCGATCGGCTCGTCGTGGTGCTGGTTCAGCAGCAGCTTCGAGCCCAACCGCCAGCGGAGAACTTCCCGCGCCGAGATGCGGCGCCGCTCGATAATTGCGCGGATATGCATGGTGGTGCGTGGCAGGGTTCCGAGCAGATGGGACCGGAACGCCGGATCACCTCCTTGCTTTTTGCCAACGTATTCCTGTCGCAGCAGGTTGTGCACCGGATCGAGCGTGGCGTAGGGGATCACGAAATCGATGTGACCGCTGCGGCTTTCCATCGCCACGTCGGCACGGAAGCTGATCGACGCGGCGGTCAGCTTGGTGATTGCCGCATAGGACGGGGTCGATTCGAACCGCTCGAAAACGAAGTCCACGTCGCCAACCAGCTCGAAGGCGCGCTTCAGGTCGGGGGCGATGACCTCGCGCACCAGGCGCTCGATGAACGTGCGCTCGATTGCCGTGCAGGGGCGCCCCTCGATCAGCTGCGGCTTGTTGCGCCGTCCGCCCAGCAGCAGGTCGACGGCCGAAACGATCAGCCGCGGGTCGAGCGCGGCGAGGCAGTAGCCGTCCCATTGCTCGATCCGCAGGACCGCGATCATCGCCGGCAGCTCGACCGATTCCAGGTATTCCCCCAGGCGGATGGCCCGCACGCGGGCGATGTTCACGTCGGCGTTCTCGGCCGTGAAGCTGCGGAAGCTGGCGGTCAGCAGCTGGGCCAGGCGATCGACGACGATGTTGAGCGTCGGCAGCCGGTCGATGCCGACCAGCGCGCCGCCCACCAGGGCCTGGAGGCCGCGGCGGAGCTGGTTGCCCCCTTCCGCCGGCTTTTCGGCGTCGCCGAACAGCGAGTCGATGTCGCTCTGGTCGAGCGCCCGGCTGGCGGCAGCACCCCATTCCGCCTCCATGGCTTCGTCGGACATGTCGGGGTCGGCCATGGCCTCAGCCCGTCACCAGGCTGGTGATCAGCACGTCCTGGATGACGTTGTCGCCCAGGACCAGCGTCAGGCGGCGGTAGATGTCGCCGCGGATGCGGTCCAGCGCCAGGCCGCCTTCAAGGTCGCCGTCGCGCAGCGTGCGCAGGTAGGTCAGCAGCGCATCATTGATCTGCGGCGTCAGTTGCTCCGTCGGCGGCAGGTTGTGCGGCGCCTGGGTCAGTTCCAGGCTGATCTTGATGCGCAGCTGCCGGGTGCGGCCGCCGTTCGGCAGGGTGATGACGATCTCGGGCACGTCGAGGATCGTGGGGTGCGGTTGCGGCGCCGGCGCGCTGGCGGTTCCCTTGTCCTGGGCCTTCTCCTGGGCCGCGGCATGGGCGGCCGTGCCGGTGAAGGCCGGATACAGGAAGTAGGCGCCGCCGGCGGCCGCGAGCACGGCCGGGACGGCTGCGAAAAGCGCGAGCTTTCGCATATTGCGCTTCTTCGGCGCGGCGCCCGATGCCACCACCTCGCCGCCAGCCTTCTTGCCGTCCGCCATGGAGGGTCTCCGAATTCTTCAGAGCTGCGTCGCAGCGGTGCGAAATGCGAATAAAGTAGCACGTTTTCGCAACCTTGTCGTTCGGATTTCCTATAATCTCATTTGCGAATTGACGCCAGAGAAAATTTCACGTATTCGTGAGCTTGCGCCGCGGACGATCAATGACCGTGGCCTTCCGGCTGCAGAAAGCAGGGCAACCCATGGAACGATTCGCGGGCCTCCGGCAGGTCTTCGCGAGACTTGGTTATGCGAAAATCGCGGCAATGGGGATCGTCGCCATCTCCGTGCTGGCGTTCGTGGCCTGGCTTTCGGCGCACGCCGGGGCGCCAACCGGGCTGCTGTATTCGGGGCTGGATCCCGCCGAAGCCGGCCGGATCGCCCAGCGGTTGGATGAGCTCAAGGTTCCCTACCAGGCCGGCGGCGACGGGACGATGATCCTGGTGCCGCCGGCCGACGTCGCGCGGGTCCGCATGGAGCTGGCGGCCAGCGGCCTGCCACATCAGGGCGGCGTCGGCTACGAACTGCTGGACAGCCAGTCGCCGATGAACATGACCTCGTTCATGCAGCGGGTGATGCGCCTGCGCGCGCTGGAAGGCGAACTCGCCCGCACCATCGCCACGCTGAACGGCGTGCGCAGCGCCCGCGTCCACGTCGTGTTGCCGGAACGCGACACGTTTTCCCGCGACACGCCGAAGCCGACAGCCTCGGTGGCGGTGACCATGGAGGGGGCGATGCGGCTGAGTCCGGCGCAGGCCGCCGCCATCCGCGTGTTGATCGCCGGGGCCGTCTCCGGCCTGCAGCAGGAGGACATTTCCGTTATCGATCCATCCGGCATCGTGCTGGCCGCCAACGACAGCGCCGCGCTGGTTGGCAGCCGCATCGCTGACCTGAAGGCCGCGCAGGAGCAGGCCATGCAGCGCGCCGTGGTCGGGCTGCTGGAGCCGCTCGTCGGCCCCGGCAAGGTCCGGGTGGTGGCCTCGCTCGACATCGACGCCTCGCGCGAGGTGGTGCACGAGGAGAAGTACGACCCGCTGTCGCAGGTCGAGCGGTCGAAGCAGACACAGCAGGACCAGGACACGTCCAACGACAGCAAGCCGCCTCCCACGGTTTCCGTCTCGCAGAACGTGCCGAACCAGCAGGCCCAGCCGCCCGCCTCGCCGGCGACCAGCAGCTCCAAGAGCATCCACAACGGCGAGACGATCAACTACGAGATCGGCTCGACCCGGACCGATCGCGTTCAGGAGCCCGGCGACATCAAGCGCCTGACGGTCGCCGTCGTGGTTGACGGCACGGTTGACGCCAAGGGCGTCTTCCAGCCGCTTCCGAAGCAGGAGCTGGACCGGATCACGGAGCTGGTGCGTTCGGCTGTCGGGTATGATGCGAAACGCGGCGACCAGGTGGACGTCGAAACGATGCGCTTCCTCCCCAGCGAGCCGCTTGGCGTCAGCTCGGACCAGGTCCCGCTGCCGGCGCCCGTGCCGCTGGTGTGGCTGATCGCCGGCGGCGCGGCGGTGCTGGTGCTGGCGGGCGCCGGCCTGCTGGTGATGGGCAAGCGCAAGCAGGCCCGCCTCGCGCTGGCGGCCAGCGAAGGCGAGGCCCTGCTGCCTGGCCCGGCAGGGGCCGCCGAAACCGCCGCGCTGACGGCGGAAAGCGTCGGCCTGCCGCCGGTGCCCTCGCGGCTGGCCGCGCTGCTGGAACTGGTCGACGCGCGCCCCGAGGAAAGCCTTGCGGTGATCCGCGCCTGGATCTCGGAGAATGACCCATGATGAGCCGCCGCTTCATCCCCCCGGCCATCGACGCGCTGCGCGAAGGGCCGCGCTACGAGGCCGCATGCGAGCGCGCCCAGGCCCGGGAGGAAGGCTTCGCCGACGGCCTCCGGGCCGGCCGGCAGGAGGGCTTCGCCACCGGAGTGGAGCAGGGCGAGCAGCAGGCCCGCGCCGCCTACCAGGCCGAGCTGGAGCAGCTCCGCGTCACCTACGCCCGGCAGCACACCGTCGGCGAGGTTCTGATGGCCCTGGAGCAACTGCACGCGGCGCGCGCGGAGACCCGGCTGGCGCTCGAGGCGGCGGCGCGGGCCGTCATCGCCGCAGCCCTGGACGTCATCTTCCCGACCCTGCTGGCGCAGGCGGCCGGGCAGGAAATCGTCGCCCTGCTGGGCGACGCGTTCCGTGACCGCGGCAGCGAAAGCCTGGTCGTGCAGGCCCACCCGGACACGATCGCGGCGATCCGGAAACAGGGGCTCGACGAGACCGGCGGCCTGTCGCTGCTCGCCGACGACACCCTCGCGCCGGGCGCGGTCGCCACGGCCTGGTCCGGCGGCGGCTTCAGCTTCGAGCCGGATGCCCTACTCGCGCAGGTCACCGCGCTGCTTTCCCCAGATACCCCGCATACAAAGGCCATTGACGAATGAGCGACAGCACAAGCCTGCTCGGCGAAGACAGGATTGCATCGGTCCTGGACATCCCGGTGACCCTGATGGTGGTCCTGGGCGAGAAGATCCTGCCGCTGGGCAAGCTCTACGCCATGGGCCGCGGCTCGATCATCGAGCTGGACCGCAAGGTGGGCGAGCCGGTGGAAATCTACGTCAACGACCGCCTGGTCGCGCGCGGCGAGGTGCAGATCACCGACGAAGGCAGGCTGGCGATCTCGATGACCGAAATCGCCTCGGGCGGCCTGGCCTGACCCCGATCCCCCGCAGCACAGGACAGGCAGAATGCCCGGTATGAGTGTTGAAGCACGGCGATGGCGGCGCGCCGCTGTCCTGGGATGCATCCTCTGCCTCGTGGCCAGGGGGGCGGCGGCGCAGAGCCTGTCGCTGAACATGGGAACCGGCAGCCAGAGCCTGACGACCAACCTGGTCAGCATCATCGCCCTGACCTCGGTGCTGGCCATCGCGCCCGGCATCCTGGTCATGGGCACCGCCTTCACGCGCATCATCATCGTCCTGTCGATGCTGCGCACGGCGCTCGGGCTGCAGCAGACGCCGCCGAACAGCGTGCTGATCGGCCTGGCGGTCTTCCTGACCGGCTTCATCATGGCGCCGGCCTTCCAGACGGCCTACCAGAACGGCCTGCAGCCGCTGATGGACGGCTCGATCACCGAGGAGCAGGCGTTCGACCGCACGGTGGCGCCGTTCCGCGATTTCATGCAGGCGAACACCGCCGACAAGGATATCAATCTGTTCATCGACCTGGCCGGCTGGAAGCCGCCGCCTCGCCAGGACGGCGATGCGGCCCTGGCCGATCCGGCCGCCGGGGGCAAGGCCGCGGCGGGCAAGCCGGGCGCCATCGCCCGCTCGATCCGCAGCCAGTTGCCGCTGCGCGTGCTGGCGCCGGCGTTCCTGATCAGCGAGCTGTCGAAGGCGTTCCAGATCGGCTTCCTGCTGTTCCTGCCGTTCCTGGTCATCGACCTTGCGATATCCGCGATCCTGATGGGCATGGGCATGATGATGCTGCCGCCGGTCGTGGTCAGCCTGCCGTTCAAGCTGATTTTCTTCGTTCTGGTCAGTGGCTGGGAACTGGTCGCCGGTTCGCTGGTCCGCAGCTTCGTGGCCTGACGCCGGCGACGCCCCGCCATGTTCCCGAGTGAGTTGAACCCATGATGAAGCCTACCCCCAAGGCCGGCGGACCGCTGGCCAACCGTCTCGAGGGGCCGAAGCCCGGCGGCCGCGTGGCCAAGGCGGCCATCATCATGATGGCGCTGGACCCCGAACGCTCGCAGCGCATCCTGTCGGCGCTGGACGACCGGGAGATCCGCCGGCTGGGCAGCGCGATGGCGAACCTCGGCCGCACCGGCGTGGACCAGGTGGAAAAGACGGTGGCCGAGTTCCAGGCCGAGGTGGGACGCACCTGCAACGTCATCGGCACCCTGGAATCCACCGAGAAGCTGCTGAGCCTGGCGCTGCCGCCGGAAAAGGTGGCGGAAATCATCGAGGAGCTGAAGGGGCCGAACGGCCGCAACATCTGGGAAAAGCTCGCCAACCTGCAGCCGCAGCTGCTGGCGGGATACCTGCGCAACGAGTATCCGCAGACCGTGGCGGTGATCCTGGCCAAGCTGCCCGCCGGCCACGCGGCGCGCATCCTGCGCCTGCTGCCGGAACGCCTGGCCGCCGACGTGGCCATCCGCATGGTGCGCATGAACAGCATCCAGCGCACCGTCCTGGCCGACATTGAGGAGACCCTGAAGCGGGAGTTCGTCACCGAGCTGTCGCGCTCCTATGACCGCGACAGCACGGCGATCATGGCGGAGATGCTGAACCGGTCGGAAAAGGACGTGCTGGAGCGCATCATGGCGACGCTGGAGGAAGCCGAGCCGCAGGCCGCGGCCCGCATCCGCCGGATCATGTTCACGTTCGAGGACCTCAAGCGGGTCGACCGCAGCACGTTCGGCGTGCTCATCGGCGAATGCGCGGTGGAGAAGCTGCCGGTCGCGCTGTCCGCCGCCAGTCCCGAGCTTTGCGAAATGTTCCTGTCCTGCATGTCCGAGCGGGCGGCCAACATGCTGCGCGAGGAAATGGAAACCATGGTGGCGCCGCGGCGAAAGGCAGTGGACGATGCGCAGTCGGAGATCGTCGCCCTGGCGCGGCGCCTGAACGACGAAGGGCGCATCATCATCAACGAGGAAGAGGACGAGAACCAGGCGCTCTACTGATCGCGCGGCGATTTTCCCACGCCGGCTGGGAAAATCGCCTTTGTTGCGAGATAGTGCTTGTTTGCGAAACGCCATGATTATATTTTCATGCGCACCTTTTCCGCTCTGCGGTGAGTCTGGTTGATGAGTGATCCGAAACACGCGAAGCGCCCGATCATCGTGAAGCGCCACGCGGGCCACGACGACGAGCACGGCGGCCAGTGGAAAGTCGCCTATGCCGACTTCGTCACCGCGATGATGGCGTTCTTCCTGATCATGTGGCTGCTTGCCACCATGACGCAGAGTCAGCGCGTGGTGATTGCCCGCTATTTCTCGACCTCCTCCATTTTCGACCTGCCGTCGGGCAACGGCGTGCTGAGCGGCGGCAAGTCCGTGATGAACGGCGATACGGCGGCGCCGCACATCACCGCCAGCCTGAAGCGGCGCGACAACGGCGGCGGGTCCGGCAAGGCGGGGTCGTCCGAGCAGTCGAACCGGGACCGGATGGAGCGCCAGCGGTTCGAGGCGCTCAAGGCCGAGATCGAGCGCATGGAACAGACCGGCCGGCTGCAGGGCCTCGCCAGCCACCTGTCGCTGGAAATGACCGAGGACGGGCTGCGCATCCAGATCTTCGACCGTGACGGCGAGCCGATGTTCGCCGCCGGCAGCTACGAGCCCACGCCGCGGCTTTCCATGATCCTGGGCGTGGTGTCCGAGGTGCTGGCGACGGTGCAGAATTCCATCATCATATCCGGCCACACGGACGCCCAGGCGCTGCAGCGGCCGAACTACTCGAACTGGGAACTGTCGGCCGACCGGGCGAATGCCGTGCGCCGGCGGATGGTTGCCGACGGGCTGGCGACCAGCCGCTTCGTCGACGTGGAGGGGCGGGCGGCCACCGAGCCGCTCGTGCCGCAGGACCCGGACAATCCACGTAACCGGCGTATCGCCGTCACCATCCTGCGCAACGCCGCGGCGTTGCGCCTGCGCCAGAACGGCCGTGCCGACACCGCAGCACAGCCATGAGCAGACCAATCCAGACAGTCTTTGATCCATACCCGCAAGGAGCGACCTTTCGATGAGCGTGCTTGGCGCAATGAATACCGCGGTGTCCGGCCTGGACGCCCAGTCCGTGGCACTTAGTAATATTTCGAACAATATCGCCGGCAGCTCGACGGTCGGATACAAGCAGGCCCAGACGAATTTCGAAACGATGGTGCTGGGCAGCACGCCCGGCATTTCGCCCCAGCTGGGTGGCACGACGACGTCGACCCGTCTTGATGTCTCGACGCCGGGCCAGGTGCAGAACACCGGCGTCAACACCGACATCGCCATCAACGGCAGCGGCTTCCTGGTGGTCAACAGCGGCGCCAGTTCGCCCGCGAACGGATACCTGCTGACCCAGGCGGGATCATTCCGGCCCGATGCGCAAGGCAACCTCGTCAACGCCGCGGGTTACTACCTGCAAGGGCAGCCGACGAACGCCGCCGGGCAGCCAATAACCTTAACCGGGAACGTCGCCGCGCAGGCAAGCAATCTCACCAATCTGACCACCGTCAACGTCGCCAATGTGTCGGTTGCCAGCACGCCGACAACGTCGATGACGTTCACCGCCAACCTGCCGGCGAGCCAGGCAGTGGGCACGACCCCCGCGCCGACAACGCCGACTCAATCGACCGAGGTCAACTATTACGACGACCTTGGGACAGCCCAGACGTTGACGTACCAGTTCACGCCCACCACCACTGCAAACCAGTGGACGATGAACATCCTCGACTCCGCGTCTGGCGCTTCGGTCGCCACGATGACCCTGAATTTCGACTCCACGGGCGCCACCGCCGGTCTGCTAAGCAGCAGTCCGGCCCCGGCCATAGTCGCACCGACAAATCCGGCGCCAAACTATGTGACGCCAACCTACGATTCGACGACCGGCATACTCAACGTGACCACGGCAGATAACCAGAAAATAGCAATCAACATCGGCGCTACGGACAGTTCGAGCGGCATGACCCAGTACAACGGCAGCTATACAACCACCAAGATCCAGGCCGATGGCTCCGCCTACGGCATGCTGCAGACCGTCTCTATTGGCACCGACGGCCTGGTGACGGCGTCATTCACCAACGGGTCCACGCGGCCGATCTACCAGCTTGACGTGGCGATGGTGCCCAATGCGGACGGGCTGACGGCGGTGAGCGGCGACGCCTATGCCCTGTCCACGGACTCGGGCATCGCGCAACTCTACGCGCCCGGCCAGGGGCCGGCGGGCACGACGGAGGGCGGCGCGCTGGAAGGATCGAATGTCGACCTGAGCACCGAACTGACCAATCTGATCGCAACCCAGCGGGCGTATGGCTCGGACGCCACCGTGATCCAGACCTCGAACCAGATGCTGGGCGTTTTGAACACGCTGAATCAGTAGGCGCAAACAGCATCCGGCCGGTCCTGGCGTGGACCGGCCGGATGCGTCGTCGCCGGAAGGATAGCGCGCCATGGCTACCTCGATCCAGAATGTGCTTTACACCTCGCTGACGTCGCTGGACGTGACGCAGCAACAGATCAATATCCTTTCCAACAATATCGCCAACGCCAACACCCCGGGCTATGTGCAGCAGAGTCTGCAGACGGCCGAGCAGATCTCGAACGGCGTCGGCGTGGGCGTCCAGGCCGAGTCGATCCAGCGCATGACGAATGCCGCCGCGGCGGCGACCGCCAACCAGGCGAACGGCACCCAGGCCTACAGCCAGGAGATGGTCAACGTCCTGACCAACTATACGAATGTCCTCGGCCAGGCATCCGACAGCGGTTCGTTGCCGTCGATGCTCTCCGCCCTGGGCAGCCAGTTGACGACACTGTCCGCGACACCTGGCGACACCACGGCGCAGGAGCAGGTGGTGAGTGCGGCGCAGGGCGTGGTGAACACGTTCCACGGCCTCGATTCCGCCATCGATTCGGCACGGGAACAGGCGGACCAGGGCATCGCCTCCGGCGTCGCGTCGGTCAACACCACGCTGAACCAGCTGGCGCAGAACCAGACCGCGATGCAGACGGCGCAGGCGAGCGGCGGATCGATCGCGTCGTACCAGGACACGCAGGATCAGCTCGTCGCCAGCCTGGCCAAGCAGTTGCCGGTGAAGGTGTTCCAGGGCGGCACCACGGGCCTCGTCGTCACGACCGACCAGGGCACGACGCTGTTCGACGGACAGGTCCATGCGCTGTCGTTCTCGGCGACGCCGAACATCACCTCCGCCACCGGCAGCCTGAGCGCCGTTACGGTGGACAACCAGCCGATCCAGATGTCGCAGTCCGGCAGCATCGCCGCCGATCTGCAGCTGCGTGACGTGACGCTGCCCGGCTTCGCCAACCAGTTGGACAGCCTGGCCGGCAATCTCATCACGTCGTTCCAGGCGGCGGACCCGACCGCGAGCAGCTCGAATCAGCCGGGCCTGTTCACCGACGCCGGCGCCATGCCGCCTTCATCCGGTTCCACGACCGACCTTGCCGGGTCGATCGCGCTGAACGCGGCCGTTGACCCGGCAAAGACCGGCAACAATCCGGCAAGGATCCAGTCCGGCATGTATGTCAGCCCGACGTCCAGCACCGCATCGGACAACACGACGATCCTGAACCTGATCAACGCCCTGCAGCAGCCATCTTCCACATCCGGCTCCGGCCAGCCGTCAACGTCGATTCTCGATGACGCCTCGCAGATGGCGGGATCACAGCAGGCGCAGCTGAGCAACTGGACCAGCGTGAACACCGGCAACACGGCGCAGGCGCAGACGGCGACGACCGCGCTGAGCAACGCCACCGGCGTCAACATCGATGACCAGTTGCAACAGCTGATGACGCTCGAGCACACCTATTCGGCAAGCGCGCAGGTCATGCAGGCCGCGTCCAGCATGCTGAACCAGCTTATCCAGGCAGTCTGACGGGGACGCACGATGTCGGGTCGCATATCCAGCTACTCAGGGTTCATGCAGATGGACCCGCTGATCCAGAACATGACGGGAAAGCTCAACCAACTGGTCAACGAGGTTGCCTCCGGCCAGGTTGCCAACCCGGCCGGCGCGATGGGGACCAGCGCGGCGCTGCTGTATCAGTTGCACTTCCAGTCCGACCAGCAGACCGAGTTGCAAACCTCGGTCGGCCTGGTAGCGAACAAGCTCGATACGGTTCAATCGGCCATGTCAAACATGGCCTCGACGGCCCAGACGATAACCAATGCCGCGCTTTCGACCCAGTCCAACGGCATCGGCACGATCACCGCCAGCGCCGCCAGCGGGCTCGCGGCGCAGGCACAGGCCGCGCTGCAGCAGGTCATCGGCGATCTGAACACGAGCTATGCCGGCAGCGCGCTTTTCAATGGCAACAGCACCGCCTCGCCGATGCAGGCGGCGGATGCGGCGGGCGGCCCGATCGACACGATGAACGCGGTCCTGAGCGCGGCGGTGTCGGCCAGCGGCAACCAGCCGCTGTCGGCCTCGAACGTCGACAGCATGCTGAGCGCGGGCGGCGCGATCTACAATCTGTTCAACAACGCCAACGGCACGTCTGGACCCAACTACAACGGCGTGTTCTACACGGGCAGCACGGCGACGCAGAACACGTCCGTCCTGATCGGCGCCAACCAGACCTTGCAATACAATACCCAGGCGAACCAGCAGCCTTTCGTCAACCTGCTTCAGGGGCTTTCGATGCTGAGCCTCGCGGCGTCGAGCCAGCTCGACAGCAGCGGGCAGGCGGAACTGGTCACCCAGGGCATGCAGGTGCTGTCGAACGCCCAGACCGAGCTGACCGTCAAGCAGGGCACTGTCGGCACAGTCCAGTCGCAGATGCAAAGCGCCATTACGCTGCAGCAATCGGCGGCGTCGGCGACGCAGCAGCAGATCGCCACCTACGAGCAGGCCAATATGGCCGCCGACTCGACGGACATCAGCTCGTTGCAGACGCAGATCCAGGCCGCCTACGAGCTGACCGCGCAGATCTCGCAACTCAGCCTGACGCACTACATGCCGACGCCCTGATCATTTGATGGAGTTAACGATGAAACGCTGTCCTGGCAGAATGCCAGCAGGTTTTCTGTTCCTTCTGGCCGTGCTCGGCTTTCTGCTTCCGGCCGTCGCGCGGGCCCAGGTCCTGCTGCGCGACCTGGTGTCGGTCGAAGGCGTGCGCAGCAACCAGCTTGTCGGCTACGGGCTGGTGGTCGGCCTGCAGGGCACCGGCGACAACCTGATGAATTCGCAGTTCACGCAGCTTTCGCTCATTGCTATATTGGAACGGATGGGCGTGAACGCGAACGGCCAGCAGCTCATGACCCGCGACGTCGCCTCGGTGATCGTTTCGGCAACGCTGCCTCCCTTCGCCCGCCAGGGCACGCCGATCGACGTGCAGGTGTCGTGCATCGGCGATGCCAAGGCGCTGACCGGCGGCACATTGATGGTGACGCCGCTGATGGGCGCCGATGGCCAGGTTTATGCCGTGGCGCAGGGCTCGGTCGTCGTCGGCGGCTTTACCGCCGCGGGGGCGGCGCAGTCGATCAAGCAGGGTGTGCAGACCAGTGGCCGCGTGCCGGGCGGCGGCATTGTGGAGCGGGAAGTGAAGAATTCGCTCGACGACCTGTCGACTCTGAGACTGGCCCTGCGCACGCCTGATTTCACCACCGCGAACCGGATCGAGCAGGCAATCAATGCGCAGCTCGGCTACGGCGTCGCCAAGGCCACGGACCTTGGCACGGTGGATGTCTTGGTGCCGCCCGGCTACAGCCACCGCGTGACAGCCTTGCTCGCGCAGATCGAGCGCATCCCGATCAGGCCGGATGTGCCCGCGCGGGTGGTCATCGACGAGAAGAGCGGCACGATCGTCGTCGGCGCCGACGTCAAGCTCGATCCGGTCGCGGTGACCCACGGCAACCTGGTGGTGCGGGTGACCGAGACGCCGCAGGTGAGCCAGCCGCCCCCGTTCTCGAATGGACGGACAGTCGTCGTGCCGCACACCAAGGTCGAAGTGAATGATCAGTCCGACAAGCATCTGCTGGTCATGCATCGGGCGGTCACGTTGCAGTCGCTGGTGGATGGCCTGAACGCGCTGGGGCTGGGGCCGCGGGATCTGATCCAGGTACTGAACGCGCTGAAGGCGTCCGGCGCGCTGCATGCCGAACTTGATTTCATGTGATACCAGGTGCCTTTCGTCCTGATCGTCAGACGGCGGGTGTCCGGGCGCTGTTTCCGGGCTCCGCCGCATGGCGGTCAGGATAAGCTGCGTTCCAAGGAAGGATCTGGCGCCCTTGCCGCATGGGCGCCGGCCTCGATGCCCGCGGGGCCTTCGGTGGCGTAACGGAAGCGGCCGTCCCGCCATCCTGGCACGCAGGCCGAATCCCCAGGCCACGGAACAGGCCGGCTGGCGGGATATTTGGACCGGGTGGCGGAAGGCGGCGATCTCACCCGAAAGCGTTGTTGAGTTGGTCTGCGTCGTCTTGAACGCCAGGCACAGGGTGTCGCCGCGGCATGCCGATCGCCATCGATTCACCGCGACCGCAGGTCGCAGCAAAATCTGCTCTGCGAACTCTGCGCTCCGCTCGGCGATCTCTGCGTTGAAAATGCGGTAGCGCAACAAAGGGCGGCGTTGCCGGTGGGCTCCCCAACCCGAAGCGCCGGTGGCGGCCCGACCTCCGCGATTCGACGCAGAGTTCGCAGAGCGGTGCGCAGAGTTCGCAGAGTAGGGATTGGGGCGGCCTGTGTCCGCATTGGTCCGGCATTGATCGCCGTGTCTTGCCCATCAAAGCCCGGGCAAATGATCGCCAAACGCGCACCGAAGCGCGCCGCCCTTTCCGGTCATCATGAAACCTGTCCCATCGGCCAGGATCATCATTGCATCGACGCCGCCAATGATCCCAGGATTCAGGACAAATGCAGGTCCGCTCGCGCTCCGCCGCGGCGGCTACGTGCCGCTGACAGCGGCCAGTGTCGAGACGAGGCCGAACGGCAGGCCATGATCCTTCTTCTCACGCGGCCCCTGCGATGACTCCTTGCTCTGGTCGAGCCGCGTGAACACGTCGAGCAGAGAGGCAGCCATCGCCCGCTCGGATGTGGTCCTGCTGGAAACCGCCAGCGCATACCAGCGGCTGGACATGGGCCCGGCGGACACGGCAGCCACGCTGGTTCCGGTGCTTTGCCCGAAGGGCAGGGCGCCTTCCGGCGGTACCGAACCGATACTCTGGAACGCCTGGTTGACCCGGTCGCGGATGCGCTGGACGAACTGCACGGCGGACCTGGGCGTCCCGTCAGCCATGGTGAAGGCCGCCGGATTGGCCTTGGCCGCAGCCGGCAGAATCCGTGCAGCCGGCACGTCGGGCGTGGCCTGCGCCGCCTTGAGCATCTGCGCCGCCCCGCTCGCCCCAAGGAAATGCGCCAGGTAGGTTTCCGCCGCATCCGGCGGCCTGCCAAGCCGGATCGCCAGGTTGCCGGCCAGGTCCTTCAGGTGGTCGCCGGCCATCATCGACGAAATGGCCGGATCGAATCGCATGTTCAGGATGCGTTGGCGCTCGGTGGGGTCGGCAACGGTCAACTGGCCGTCGTGCGGAACGATGGCGGCGGCGGCCGCTTGCAGTCCCTGCGCGGCGCCGAATTGCTTCACCGTCGCCAGCCAGGTCTGCTCGGTGAACTGGAACAGGCCGCTCGCGCTGGACGTCCTGGCCTTGGCGCCGGGGTTGAGGCCGCTTTCCATCTCGGCCGAGGCCATCAGGGTATCGAATCCCGTGCCCGTGGCCACGCTGGCCGTGCGGACCGCGGAGACCACCTGGGGATCGGCTGCATAGCCCCCGATGGCGGGTGAAGGGATTCGGATCGCCACAACAACGCTCCTGGCCGGATTTGCGAAAATAAACTAGCTGGCACGGATGCGAAATGCTATAAAAATAGCGGTGGGGCAGAAAGCATCCGCCAGAGTCAACCGGTTAGGCAGAAGTGCGTGTGGCAAATCATTGGCATCATCGGTGTGTTTGCCGCAATCGGCACCGGCTACACGATTTCAGGGGGCAAGTTCGCGGTTATCCTGCACGCCGCCGCCCCGGAACTGCTGACCATCCTCGGTTCCGGCAGCATGACCGTGGTGATCGGCAACGATCTCTCGACGCTCAAGAAGTTGCTGGGCGGATTCAAGAAGATCTTCGCCGGGTCGCGCTGGAAGAAGGGCGACTATGTCGATGCGCTGTGCCTGGTCTTCCTGCTGACGCGGGTCGCCCGGCAGGAAGGCAACATGGCGCTGGAAAAGCACATCGAGAACACGGACTCCTCGGCGATTTTCCAGCGCTACACGCGTCTGACCGCCGATCGATCGCTGGTTGCCTTCATCGCCGACGTGTTCCGCAGCATCACCATGAACTTCACCGATCCGCACAAGGTCGGCGAAATGATGGAAACAGAACTCGAAAAGCGGCAGCACGAGGAACTGCGCGCGCCCAAGGCGCTGACCACGATGGCGGACAGCCTGCCGGCGCTCGGGATCGTCGCCGCGGTGCTGGGCGTGGTGAAGGCCATGGGCGCGATCAGCGAGCCACCCGCGGTGCTGGGGGAAATGATCGGCTCCGCTCTGGTCGGCACGCTGATGGGCGTCTTTCTCGCCTACGGCATTGTCGGCCCGCTCGCGGTGCGCCTGAAGGGCGTGTTGGAGGAAGAGGCCATGCTGCTGGGCATGGTGCGCCATGTCATCGTCGCCTACCTGGAAGGGTTGGCGCCACAACTCGCCGTCGAGGTCGGCCGCAAGTCGGTGCCAAGCCACTTCCAGCCGTCTTTCGAAGAACTTGATCAGGTTGTCACCGAAGCTGCGAAAAGCATTCGCACTAAGTCGGACTAGACCATGCGCCGCTTCCTCATGCTCGGGCTTTCGCTGGCCGCCCTGCTGGGCGGGTACAGCAGCCTGGCATACACCGAAACGAGGCCGATCCCGCCGACAGTCATGGCGCGGGCGCCCGGGCGTACGGAGTTGGTCAGGGTCAGCTACTTCCAGCGACGCAACTTGGCGCGCGTCAACTTCTTCATCGACAAACTGCCGACCCCAATCTTGCGAAATACGCAGGACGGTGTGGAACTCGTTGTGGCAACGGCCCAGCCGATACGGTTGTTCGAATATGCCCGGCGGGTGCGGGAAGTGGCCGCCCTGTCGTCGCGGCAGGAGGACGGACAGGCGGTGATCGCGATCCGCCTGGCCTGCGACTGCGAGGTGAGCTCGACGCGAAACGGCAGGGTCTTCAGCATCGACCTTCGCGACCGGCCGGGGAGCAAGGCCAGGGCACCCTCCAAGGCCGAGGCCACGACGGAACACACCAGGGAACAGGAACAGACAAAGGAACAGGAGCAGTTGCGGGCGGCGCTGACGGCGAAGCTGTCGCAGCTGAATGCGCGCCCGCCGAGCGGCAACACAGCGCCAACGCGTTCGCAGGGCGAGGCGGGTGCGTCCGCCGAACCGCAGGCCGACGCCGCGGCGCCCCCACAGCGGCCGGCCTGCGCCCCGGATTTCGACATGGCCACGTGGAAGCGCCCGGGGAAATTCACCACGGCCTTGGCGGCGTTGCGACGTGCCGCCGCCGATACCCATGAAGCCGCACCAGAATTGGCGAAACTAGCGGAATTCTACATCTCCGACGACCTGGCGGGTGAGGCGGTGGACGTCGCGAACACCGCGCTGAACGGCGACACGCCGCTCGTGGCCGCGGACCGCCAGCGCCTGCAGCGTGATGCCGACATTGCCAGCCTGCTGCGGGGTGACATCATCGACACCCAGTCGCCGCTGCTGGCCGAGCCGGCCAATTGCGACCGGACCGACCTGCCGCTGTGGCGCGCGCTGAAGGCCGCCGCCGGACACGACGTGACCACTGTCCGGCGCGACGCGCATGCCGCCGCCATGGCCCTTGATCATGTGCCGGAGCCTTTGCTGCAGGACATGGCATTCCGTCTGGCCAACGCGGCCGGCGACAACATCGCCGCCCTGCGCGCGTTCGCCGCCGCTGTGCGAAATTCCAGCCTGGGAACGCTGGATCGCGAGTCGGCGCGGTTCCTGCTGCAGGCCCGGATCGCGCGCCTCGGCGGGGACGACATCGACGAACTGGTCTTCCTCAGGCGCGCCGCCCAGCACCCCAGGACAGTACCGGGCATGACCGCCACCGAGCGGCTGGCGGAGATGGGACTGGCCCGCGGCGACGCCACCGCGTCGCATGACGAGATGCTGCTGACCGACATGGCCCGGGTTTATCGCAGCGACCAGCTTGGGCGCGACGCCGCGGCCGCGCTCGCCGAGAACCGGCTGCGGCAGAAGGATTACGCCGGCGCCCTCGCCATTGCCGACGAAAGCGCCAGCCCGAACGGCGTGCGTGACGCGGACAGCCGGGGCGCGGCCCTGGCCGCCAAAATCCTGCGGACGATCCTGGCCGGGCCGGCTGCCGCCTCGCTGAATCCCGATCAGCGGATCGCGCTCTACCTGAAATACAGCGGCTATGCGACGCCCGGCCGCCCGGGTGACGACATCCGCATGGCCGCCGCAACGCTGTTGCTGAAGCAGGGCATGGCGTCCGCGGCGCTGGACGCCGTTCGCCAGTTTTCGGACGAAACCGCGGCCACGCCCGACGGCAAGACGCTGCGCGCCGCGGCCGAGGCGCGGGCCGGCGACCCATCCGCCGCGCTGCTGCTGCTTCAGGAAGTGCCCGCAACATCCGCCACGCGGCGCATCGCCGCGGACGCATACGAGAAAATGGGGCGCCCCGCCGACGCGGCCCACCAGCTCGATGGCCTGACCGGGGTGGCCGACGAGACCCGTCGCGCGGCGCTGCTGTGCGACGCCAAGGCATGGGCGGATGCGGCCACCGCCTATGCCGATCTGCTGCGCAATCCGGGGCTGAGCGAGCCGGCGCGGCGGGATGCGGCGGACCGCTACGGCTATGCCCTGGCGTTGTCCGGCGGCAGCCCGGACCGCACGCTGGTGCCGGTCAGCGACAAGGCCGCCGCACAGACGCTGGCGGCCTTGCCGCCGTCGCGCCCGGCGCCGCCCGGCGCAGCGCTCACCTATCCGGCGATGAAGGACGCCCTGGATCGCGCCAAGCGGATCGAGACGCTGCTGCCGCCGGCCGGCTCGGACAAGGGACCCTAACGATGGAAGCCCAGACCTACGTTACTCTCTCGGCACAGCTTGCCCTGCAGAAGCAGCTCGAGGTTGTCGCCAACAACGTGGCCAACGCCAACTCGGCCGGCTTCAAGCCGGACCGCCAGTTGTTCCAGAGCTATGTCGAGCAGCTGGCCGTTCCCGGCGATCAAATCGCCTTCGTTCAGGACCGGGCGACGTACATCGACCAGGCGCCGGGGCCGATGGAGGTGACCGGCAACATGCTGGACGTGGCGATCAACGGCGACGGCTACCTGTCGGTCCAGACCCCCAGCGGGCCGCAATACACGCGCGACGGCCGCCTGCACGCCGCCCCGGACAGCACGCTGGTCGATCATACCGGCAGGCCGGTGCTCAACACCAACGGCACGCCCATCCAGCTGCCGCAGGGATATACCGCTCTCGATATAAAAGGCGACGGCACGATCTATGCCACGGTCAACAACGCCACGGTCCAGGTTGACACGATCGGCATGTCCCGCCCGACGGATCCGATGACGATGCGCAAAAGCGGCGACGGGCTGCTGACGGCGCCGGCGAACGGCATGCAGCCGATCGACGCCGGGGATCCGCATTGCCAGCTGATCCAGGGCTCGCTGGAGGGATCGACGGTCCAGCCGGTGACCGAGATCGCCAACATGACCGAGCTAAGCCGGGCGTACGAGCAGTTGCAGACGTTACTGAGCGATGACAACGACCGTGAACAGAAAATGATCGAGACCCTCGGCACGCCCGCCGAGTAGCACTTCCCGAGGAGCAGAAGCCCATGATGCGCGCCCTGAGTATCGCCGCGACCGGAATGGAGGCCCAGCAGACCAATGTTGAAGTCATTTCCAACAACATTGCGAACGTCAGCACGACGGGGTTCAAGCGCGGCATGGCCGAGTTCGAGGACCTGCTGTACCAGGACGTCACCCGGGTCGGCACGCAATCGTCTGAGCAGGGAACCATCCTGCCCACCGGGATGCAGCTGGGGCTGGGTGTCCGTTCCTCGGGCGTTACAAGGGTGTCGACCCAGGGCTCGCTGACTGAGACGGGCAACCAGCTTGACGTGGCGATCAACGGGGAGGGCTATTTCGGGATCAAGCTGCCCACCGGCGACATCGTCTATACGCGCGACGGCACATTCAAGGAATCGCCGACCGGCCAGATCGTCAACAACGAGGGGTATCCGGTGATGCCGGGCATCTCGGTGGCCACCAATGCCACCGCGATCACCATCAATGCGGCGGGCCAGGTCATCCAAACCCTGGCCAGTGGCAAGCAGACGACGGTCGGCCAGTTGCAACTTTTCACCTTCCCCAACGAGGCGGGGCTGGAGGCGCAGGGCGGCAACGACCTCATGCAGACCGATGCGTCCGGCCAGCCTGTCCCGGGCGCTCCGGGGAGTCCGGGGTTCGGCAGTGTGCAGCAGGGCTATGTGGAATCCTCGAACGTGAACGTGGTCCAGGAGATGACCAACCTGATCAGCGCGCAGCGCGCCTACGAAATGAACAGCAAGGTGATCGAGGCCGCCGACCAGATGATGCAGACCACGAACCAGATACGGTGAGCAACACGATGACACGAATCTTTCTGGCCTGCATCGTCGCGACCGGGCTGATCATGACCGCGCGCGCCGCGGCGGCACAGAACGTCTGGCATGCCGTGCACAGCCTTGCGCCCGGCGACATTGTCCACAGCGAGGACGTTGTGTCCCAGCCGCCATCCGGCCGGGTCCGCCACGCGATGTCGTCCGACACGCCGATCGTCGGGCTGGAGGTTAGGCGCCGCATCTATGCGGGCTACGACATCCCCGAGAACGACCTGGGCCCCGTGCTCGCGGTCAAGGCCAGCACGATCGTGACGGTGCGGTACAAGGCGGACGGCCTGTCGCTGCAGATGCAGGGCAGGGCGCTCGAGGCCGGTTCCGTCGGCGATGAAATCCGTGTCGAGAACCCGGCCTCCCTGCGCACCATTCGCGCAACGGTTGTCGGCGAGGGCGCGGTCGAGGTGAAATCAGGGCAATGAACGCACGGTCTCTCTGCTCTCCGCTTACGCTGCTGTGCCTGCTGGCGTTCGCGGGATGCGACACGCTCGATCACTTCCAGAAGCCGCCCGACTTCAGCAGTCCCGGGAAGGTCAACGAAATTCCGCCCACCGCGACGAATGAACCCACCATCAGGGCCAACGCCGGGCCGGACCTGGATCCCGCCATGCATGGGTCGCTGTGGCTGCAAGGCTCCAGGCAGTTCTTTCGCGACCCGCGCGCGCGCAATGTCGGCGACCTGGTGACCGTTGCGGTGAACCTGCAGAACCAGGCGGAGTTCGCGAACCAGACCGCGCTGACGCGCTCGACGGCCAACAGCATGTCGATCACCAACCTGTTCGGCCTCGGCACGCTGGTCGGCAGCCTGATACTTGGCGGCGGCACCAATCCCGCGATCGGTACCGCGGGCAGCGACAGCACCCAGGGGCAGGGCGACATCAAGCGCAGCGAGACTGTCACCGTCAATGTCGCGGCGACGGTCCTGCACGTGCTGCCGGACAGCAACCTGGAGATCGCCGGCAGCCAGGAGGTCCGCCTGAACAACGAGCTGCGCGTGCTGCAGATCCGCGGGATCATCCGGCCCGAGGATATCGATGCGAGCAACACGATCTCCTCGGACCGCGTCGCCGAGGCGCGGATCGCCTATGGCGGCCGGGGCATATCGTCCGACCTGCAAAGGCCGACGTGGGGACAGGATGTCATCAACCGGGTAAGTCCGTTCTGACCAAAGCATGATTGTATCGAGCAATGATAACTCTTTCCCGCCGATCGGCGCTTTGCCTTCTTGCTGTTGCCGGCTGCCCGCTGTCGGCCCGGGCGGCTGAAGACGCCAAGCCGGCCAAGCCGACTTTCGTTCCGCTGGGTGATTTCACCATCAATCTGCCCGACGACAGTTCGATGTCCTATGTCGTCATCGGCATCACCCTGGAGGTTCCGCCTGAGGCCGTGGGCGACATGAACGACATCGCGCCCCGCCTGAAGGACCTGTGCATCAGCCGGTTGATGACGATGGCGGCGCAGGGGATGCTGGCGCCGGGGCACACCGACCTGGTCATGATCAAGTCATCGCTGTTCGACGGGATTTCCAGGCTGCGGCCCAACAGTGTGCGGCAGGTCCTGGTTACCCGTTTGCTGTATGGCTGAGGCACGCCGGGTCGTGCCGGTCCTTGCGCGCCGGAGGTGTCGCGGGAGCGCCATGGCCTGTCCTGGCATCGGCCGCCGATCGTAACGGGCGGGATGAACATCCGCGGCATGACATGGCTCGCTTGCTTGCGGTTGTGCCGGTTTCCGGGGTTGCGGATCTGCCGGCGACGGCGCTGTGCGGTTCGACAAAACTAGACAACATTTGCTTACGAAAATAGTACGGGCGAGAGTATGACCATGGCGACGCCGAGACTGCAGGAGGGGCAAATGCCCGCTTTGATCACCACTTCCGCCGTTGGCCTGGCATTCGACGCTTCCGGCAGCGTTGATGGGGCCTCGACCCATTATGGCAACGGGCGTTCTGCCGCGCCGGATGAAGCCAACCTCAGGACGGCCGTGCTTCCGTGGGGCGGCGTTCGTGACGGCGACGATCTTGGATCGGCCAGAGGGTTGATGTTCGGTTGCATGCTGGGCGCGCTGATGTGGGTCCCGATCATCGCCTATTTCTTCGGCTGAGAGATTCTGGAGCGCCCGCTGTGCGGCTGGAAACTGGCGCCGCGTGGCGTTGGGGGTGAGTGGGGGGCCGCTTACGCCGCGGTCGGGGATGGTGCG
>NZ_NHRY01000256.1 GCF_002937115.1 Rhodopila globiformis
CCAATCGCCGCTCGCCGCGGACCTACGACCGCGACCTCTACAAGGCGCGCCATCTGATCGAAAATTTCTTCGCCAGGCTCAAGCAGTTCCGTGCCATCGCAACCCGCTATGACAAGACTGCCCGCAACTTCCTCGCCGCGGTCCACCTCGCCGCCGCCGTCGTTTGGCTTAATTGACGACACGCCCTAACAAATTTACAACGAAACGTGTCACGGCGGGCCGCAGGTAATGCGGCCGAGCCGAAAGAACCGATCCACCGGAGCCGGCGGGTCGGCTGCGGTCGTCCTGCCCTATGCCTGGGCATCAGCTGCGCAGACATCCGTTTCATCCGCCGGTTCCAGGTCGACGCCGACGATCACGCTGTGGTCGCCGCCGCCCAGGATGACGCCGCGCACCGGGCTGACGTCGCTGAAGTCGCGGCCCCAGCCCAGCAACACGTGCTCGTCGCGGATGACGACGCCGTTGGTCGGATCGACGTCGATCCAGCCGTGCCGCGGCCCCAGCCAGCATCCCACCCAGGCATGCGACTGGTCCGACCCTTGCCGCCTGGCCTGGCCCGGCGGCGGCCGGGTGCGGATATAGCCCGAGGTGTAGCGCGCCGGCAGGCCGATGCCGCGCAGGCCGCTGACCATGGCATGGCTGAAATCCTGGCAGACGCCCTCCCGCCGCTGCATCACCTGTGACACCGGCGTCGAGGTCGTCGTCACCCCGGCGCGGAAGCGGAAATCCGTGTAGAACCGGTCGTTCAGCTCCAGCAGGGCCTCCAGCACCGGCCGCCCGGGCGTGAACGATTCGCCGGCATAGGCTTTCGTCTCGGCGTTGAGCGGCGCCATCGGCGTGCCGAAGGTGAATTCCGCCGCCTGCCAGCCGACGGGGGTGCGCGTGGCCTCGACGACCTGTTCCCAGGGCGGGGTGTCCGCCGGATCGGGCGGCGGCGGCACGTCGACCTCGACGATCGATTCCGAGGTCACCTCGAAATCCGCGTGCGGGCGGTCGAGGAACAGCCAGGTGACGCAGTTGCCGAAATGGTCCAGCCCGTCGTGCCGCCGCGCCGGCTGGGGGTCTGCCACGATGCGTTCCGACAGGACGGTCTGCCACGGCTGCGGGCGTGGCCGCAGATGCACCATGTGGGCCGCCAGCTCGACCGGGCTGCCATAGGCGTAGCGGGTGGTGTGTCGCACACGATAACGCATCCCGGCTTTGTAGCGGTCCCCGGCACGATTGTCATGGCGGTCGGCTGGGGAGGTTGTCCCTCTCTCGTCATGGCCGGGACACGCCCTACGGCATGCACACAGCCTCGGCCGCCTCGGCCGGATACGGCGAGGATGGCTTCGTACCGATCCCGCGCCGCTACGGATCGGAGCGCGGCGACCGAGGGCATGATACCAGCGGGCTGGTCCGATGACAGCCGCCCGCCCGGTTCGCACGACCGCGGAACCGAAGAACAACCATGTTGCCTTCCAGGAACTGAACCCTGTCGGCATCCGGTTGCAAAATGCTTTCGCGGCTCAATGGCTGGCTATGCACTCCCCTGTCAACGCTTCGCCGCGGCCCTCGCGGGACGCTGCGCATGACTCGGGGCCAGTGTGGGTTGCTGGTCCTTCACTGTATGAGACTTTCACTCACTACTCCCTGCCGGTCTCCCGGCGCACTTTGTGTGCATCTGTGGTTCACCAGTTCGCCACTTTCAGTGCGACGCAAGCCGATCGGCGGTGCTCAGGCTGGGATGCAGGGGCTGTTCATTCTACGGAATAGAAGGAACCACAGATGCACACAGATGTTCCTTCCGTGGTTCCGGCGCCTCTGTCCGGTCATGCAGACTATCCGGCATGAACCGATCGTGCCGGCACAAGGCGCGAGGGGGCACCGGCCCGGGCCGCTGGAATCAGCTCTTCCGCCGCTCCGACAGCGGATGATGCGCCTCCACCACCTGCCGCAGCCGCTCGGTCTGCACATGTGTGTAAATCTGCACCGTGGCGATATCCGCATGCCCCAGCAGCATCTGCAGGCTGCGCAGGTCCGCTCCGCGGGCCAGCATATGCGAGGCAAATGAATGCCGCAGCACATGCGGCGAGACCCGCGCCGGATCGAGTCCGGCCTCCAGCGCCACCTGCTTCAGCAGCAGGAAGAAGGCCTGCCGCGTCATCGGCTGCTTCGGGTTGCGGCCCGGGAACAGGTAGCGGCTGTCCGTCCCATCCGCTGCCAGCAACGCCAGCGCCGCCTGCTTCGCCGTGGCCGACAGCGGCACCATCCGCTCCTTGGCGCCCTTGCCCTTGATGATCATCACCTCGGCCTTCGCGCCCAGCGCCACCCGCGGCACCGCCAGCAGTTCCGAGACCCGCATGCCGGTCGCGTAGAGCAGCTCCAGCGCCGCCCGCGCCAGCACGCCCGGCCGCCCGGGCTTGTCGGCGGCGGCCTGCAGCAGGGCATCGACCTCCGCCTCCAACAGGAACTTCGGCAGCGGCTGCGGCAGCCGGGGGGTGTCCAGCCGGCTGGTCGGATCGTCCTGGCGCACGCCCTCGCGCAGCAGGAACTGGTGGAACTGGCGCAGCGCCGACAGCCGCCGGGCGGCGGTGCGCGCCGACAGGCCCTGCGCGTGCAGCGAGGCCATCCACGCCTGGCAGGTCGCGGCATCGGCCGTCACCGCGGCCTGCCCCCGCTGGTGCGCGAAATCGGAAAACGCCGTCAGGTCGATGGTGTAGGCACTGATGGTGTTGCGCGCGGCGCCGCGCTCCACCGCCAGCATCTCCAGGAAGGCATCGACCGTCGGGTGGGTCAATGCGTGGAGAACCTGTCGTTCGGCACGACCTTCTCCACCGCGTGTGGGTGCGGTGCCGGCGGGAAGGCGCCCAGCATCACCACGCCAACGGCCATCAGCAGCAGCCCGGCTGCGATGACGAACAGGAAAACACGGATCATCAAGACTCCTGAATCGGTCCGCATCCGGCGCCTCGACGGCCGCCGGCGGCCGCGACTCGCCGCGCGAACCCGATGTGTAGCAAAATAAGGGCTATCCGCTCGTGAAGAAAGCCGATACCCGCGGTGACACGGACGCAATGGTCGCGCAGGCCGTCGCCTGTTGCGGTGCCGTTGTGCTAACGTGAGCGACCATGACACGCAACACCGCCTTACGCGAGACAATGCCGGTTCCCGATACGATTGCCGGGCGCAGCATCGTGCTTGTCGGCTTGATGGGCGCCGGCAAGACCTCCATCGGCCGCCGCCTCGCCGCCCGCCTCGGCCTGCCGTTCCGCGATGCCGATCAGGAGATCGAGCTGGCGGCCGGGTGCACCATTCCCGAGGTGTTCGCCCGCTATGGCGAGCAGGCGTTCCGCGACGGCGAGCGCCGGGTGATCCGCCGCCTGCTGGCCGGCGACCCGATGGTCATCGCCTATGGCGGCGGCGCCTTCATGGACCCGCGGACGCGCGAGACCACCCGCGACGAGGCGGTGTCGATCTGGCTGCGCTGCACCCTGCCGACGCTGGTGCGGCGGGTGGCGGGCCGCGACAACCGCCCGCTGCTGATGGGCCGTGACCGGGAAGACACACTCCGTCAATTGATGGATGTCCGGTACCCGATTTACGCTGAAGCTGACGTGATTGTGGATTGCGGCGACGAACCGCCCGACCACACGACCAGCACCGTCATGCAGGCATTGTCCGACTGGAAACCGGCGCGGCGGCTGCACGTCATGCTGGCCTCCACCAGCTATGACGTGGTCATCGGCGACAACCTGCTGGCCCGCGCCGGCGCGCTGCTGGCGCCGAAGCTGCCGCAGAAGCGCGCCGTGGTGGTGACCGACCGCACCGTGGCCGGGCTGCACCTGCCGGCGCTGCTGGACGGGCTGGCGCAGACGGGATTTTCCACCAGTTCCGTCACCATCAAGAGCGGCGAGGCGTCGAAGAACCTCGACACTTATATGGATGTGGTGGACCAGTTGCTGGAGGCGCGGGTCGAACGGCGCACCGCCGTCATCGCGCTGGGCGGCGGCATCGTCGGCGACCTGGCCGGGTTCGCCGCGGCCACCACGCTGCGCGGCCTGCCCTTCGTGCAGATCCCGACCACCCTGCTGTCGCAGGTGGATTCCTCCGTCGGCGGCAAGACCGGCGTCAACACGCGGCACGGCAAGAACCTGGTGGGCGCGTTCCACCAGCCGCGCATGGTTCTGGCCGACACCGGCACCCTGGCGACGCTGCCGCCGCGCGAGCTCGGCGCCGGCTATGCCGAGATCGTCAAGGCCGGCCTGATTGGCGACGCCGCCTTCTTCGCCTGGTGCGAGCAGCACGGCCCCGGCGTGATCGCCGGCGACCGCGAGGCGCAGGCCGAGGCGATCCGCCGCGCCTGCGCCTTCAAGGCCCAGGTTGTCGGCGACGACGAGCACGAGGAAAAGCCGAACGACGGCCGTGCCCTGCTGAACCTCGGCCACACCTTCGGCCACGCGCTGGAGGCGGAATATGGCTACGACGGCGGCCTGCTGCACGGCGAGGGCGTCGCCGTCGGCCTGGGCCTGGCGTTCCGGCTGTCGGCGCGGCTGGGCCTGTGCCCGCAGGCGGACGCCGAGCGGGTGGTGGCGCACGTCGCCGCCACCGGCCTGCCGGCGGAGCTGGGCATGCTGAACCGGCGCTTCTCGGCCGAAACCCTGATCGCGCACATGCGGCGCGACAAGAAGATGCGCGACGGGGCGCTGCACTTCGTCCTGGCGCGCGGCATCGGCCAGGCCTTCACCAGTTCCGACGTGCCGCACGAGGCGGTGTTGGATCTGCTGCGCGACGAGGGGTGCGCGCCCTAAGCGCGTCGTCCCATGGAGCCGGCTGAATACGAGCTGATGGACCAGGCCGAGGCGGGCCTGTGGTGGTATCGCGCCCTGCATGCCCGCCTGTGCGACGCCCTGGCCGATGTGCGCGGCCGGGTGCTGGATGCCGGCTGCGGCACCGGCGGCTTCCTGGCGAAGCTGCGCGCCCGGCGTCCCGACCTGGAATGCTGGGGCATCGAGTGGAACCCGAGCGCCGCCGCCCGGGCGCGGGAAAAATCCGGCGCGGCGATCGTGCGCGGCAGCGTCAATGCCCTGCCCTTCGCGGATGCCAGCTTCGATGCGGTGGTCTCGGCCGACGTGCTGTGCCACGCGGCGGTGGAGCCGGACATCGTGCTGCGGGAACTGAAGCGGGTGCTGCGGCCCGGCGGGCGGCTGCTGGTCAACATGCCGGCGTACCAATGGTTGCTGTCCGCGCATGACCGGCGGGTGCGGAACGCGCGGCGGCTGACCGCGACGGCAACGGCCGCGCTGCTGCGCCGGGCCGGATTCAGCGCCGTGCATGCCCGCTACTGGAACGGCCTGCTGCTGCCGCTGATGGTCCTGCAGCGAAAAGTCCTTGCGCGTGGCGACGCAGTGTCGGATGTCGCCCCTTTTCCGCCATGGCTCGATGCCAGGTTGTATGCCATGACGGAATTTGAACGGCGCCTTTCCTTTCCACTGCCCGCCGGCGGATCGGTGCTGGCGCGCGCGGAGAAACCATGAGCGACACGCTGACCCTGACCGAGCCCCTGGCCCTGACCCCGCCCAGGGTACGGCCCGCCCTGTCCATCGTCATCCCGGTCTATCGCGGCGCCGCAACCGTCGGGCGGCTGGTCGATGCGCTGTCAAACCTGCACCCGGAGGGCGGTCTGGAAGTGATCCTGGTGAACGACGGCAGCCCCGACAATTCCGCCGAGGTCTGCCACGACCTGCTGCCGACGGCACGGGTGCCGCTGGTCTATGTCGAGCATGCCCGCAACTATGGCGAGCATAACGCAGTGATGACCGGCCTGCGCCACGCCAGCGGCGACTACGTCATCACCATGGACGACGACCTGCAGAACCCGCCCGAGGAAGTCATCCGCCTCTATGACCACGCCCGCCGCGGCAACTGGGACGTGGTCTATACGCGCTACGCGGTGAAGCAGCATGCGGGCTGGCGCAACCTCGGCAGCCGCTTCGCCAATGCGGTGGCCGATGCGCTGCTGGACAAGCCGAAGGGGCTGTACCTGTCCTCCTTCCGCTGCATGTCGGCGATGGTGGTCGGCGCGATCGGCCGCTACAGCGGGCCGTATCCCTATGTGGACGGGCTGATCATGCAGGTGACGCAGCGCATCGACAGCATCGCGGTGCGGCACCTGCCGCGGGCCGAGGGCCGTTCCAACTACACGCTGCGGCGGCTGGTGCGGCTGTGGCTGAACCTGGCGACCAGCTTCTCGCTGGCGCCGCTGCGGCTGGCGGTGTGGGCCGGGCTGCTGCTGTCGGTGGCCGGCGGCCTGGGCGCGGTCGCCACGATCGCCGAGGTGCTGTTCGTGCACCAGACCCCCTCGGGCTGGGCGTCGACCATGGTTGTGCTGCTGCTGGTCTCCGGGGTGCAGTCGATGATCCTGGGCGTGCTGGGTGAGTATGTCGGACGCACCTTCCTGTCGGCCAACGGCAAGCCGCAGGGCACGGTGCGCTGCATCGCGCGCAACGACCTGGCCACCGGTGACCGGTCGTGAGCCTGTACTGGACCGCCCTGCTGGCGGCGATCGTGATCAGCATGGCCGGGCAGACGCTGCTGAAGGCGGGGGCCGCGGCGCCCGATTTCATCGCCCAGTTATTCAACCTCTCGACCATTGCCGGGCTTGTCCTGTACGGCGGCTCGGCGCTGCTTTATATCGTCGCGCTGCGGCGGATCCCAATGTCGGTCGCCCTGCCCTGCACCGCGATCTCCTACGTCGCCGCGTTGCTGATCGGGCATTTCGCCTTTGCCGAGCCGTTGGGGATGATGCGGATCAGCGCCATCGGCCTGATCTGCGCCGGCGTCATGGTGCTGGCTCTGGCCTAGTACAGCCCGCCGGAAATGCCGCCCCCGTTGGATGGGGCAGAAAGCCCGCCGCCCTTGCCCCTGGCCGCCATTGGCAGGGGATGGAAATCGGGGGCTGAAGCCGTGGCGGTGGCAGCGCCCTCC